>JBIIQD010000583.1:0-2568 GCA_044342265.1 Hydrogenophaga sp.
ATGCCCATGCCATTGATGTTGCTGGTCTTGCCCTGGTCGGTGCCGAAGCCCATGGCGGTGTAGCGCTTGACGTGCTCGATCGACTCGAAGCCCTCGCGCACCGCCAGGTGGAT
The DNA here is from genome assembly GCA_044342265.1 of Hydrogenophaga sp. GTDB lineage: Bacteria > Pseudomonadota > Gammaproteobacteria > Burkholderiales > Burkholderiaceae_C > Hydrogenophaga. Next base: position 114 of record JBIIQD010000583.1, read on the forward strand.
GTCGCTGGCCGCGACGTCGTTCTGGAAGTCCACGAACTTCTTGGGCGCGCGGCTGGTGCCCGCCGGGTGCGGCACTTCCCACAGCGGCAGCAGGCTCCCAGTGTCGATGGACAACAGCTGTGGCGCAGCGCCCTCGGGCCCCGCAAAACCGGCCAGTTGGGCCGCCTGCGCACCCGCTTGCCACCCGTCTGCTGCGCAGGCAGCCATGTTCATGGGCTGGCGGCAGGCGCCGGCCGATCGCTCGGCCTGGAACGAGGCGCCCGGCACGAAGCAGGCGCTCTGCTCGTGCCACACCGCCTTGGCGCCCGACTGGCAATACAGGTGGATGACCGGGCTGAAACCGCCCGAGACCGCCAGCAGATCGCAATCGATCGGCGCTGAGGCCTGACCCAGGGTGCCATCGGGCATCAGCGCGCGCACCTCCGCCGAATTCACCGTGCCACTGCCGTTGGCCTGCACCACCACGTGGCCGGCCAGCACCGGGATGCCCAGACCTTTTGCACGGACACTCAGGTCGCCCACGACCTCGTTGCGCGCGTCGATCACCTGCACCTGGGCACCGGCCCGGTGCAGCGCCACGGCCGTGTCGTATGCCATGTCGTTGTTGGTGAACACGACGGCCTTGTGGCCCGGCAATACCGCATAGCGCCGGATGTAGGTGGTGACGGCAGAAGCCAGCATCACGCCCGGCAGGTCATTGTTGGCGAACACCAGCGGTCGCTCATGCGCGCCGGTGGCCAGCACCACCTGTCTGGCGCGCACCTTCCAAAGCCGCTCGCGCGGCGCATGTGGCGCGCTGCTGCCCGGCGCCAAGTGGTCGGTGCAGCGCTCGGCCAGGGTCAACAGGTTGTGGTCCTGGTAGCCGAACACGGTGGTTCGCGGCAGCAGGCGCACCTCGGGCATGCCGCGCAGGGTGGTCAGGGTTTCATGCAGCCACTGCGCCGCCGGAACGCCATTGACCTGCGTGTCGCTGGACAGCAGCCATCCGCCCATCTCCTGCTGCTCGTCGGCCACCACCACCCTCGCGCCGCTCTGCGCCGCGGCCAGCGCGGCGCAAAGGCCGCTCAGGCCAGCCCCGGCGATCAACACGTCGCAATGTTCAAAGCGTCGCTCGTAGCGGTCGGGGTCGGTCTCGGTGGGCGATTCGCCCAGACCGCTGGCCTTGCGGATGTGATGCTCAAAAAAGTGCCAGGCCTTCTGCGAGGCCATGAAGGTCTTGTAGTAGAAGCCGGCGGGCAAGAAGCGCGAGAACCAGTTGTTGACGGCGCGCCAGTCGAATTCAATGCCGGGTTCGGCGTGGATTGGCCGCGCGGTCAGGCCGGGCACCAGGGGCACCTCGGTCATGCGGGCGTTGGGCACGGTGCGACCCCCGTCGAACAGTTGCACCAGTGCGTTGGGTTCCTCGACACCGGCACTCAGGATGCCGCGCGGGCGGTGGTACTTCCAGCTGCGCGCCACCAGCCGCACGCCTTGCGCCAGCAGCGCCGAGGCGAGGGTGTCGCCAGCAAAACCCTGGTATGTGCTTCCGTTGAACTGGAAGCGGATCGGCTGGCTGCGGTCGATGCGCCCGCCCTGGTCCAGGCGTTTGGCAGACTGGCTCATGCCTTCTCTCCCTGCCGGTTCTTGTCGAACCACGCCTGGGCCGCGGGCGGCAGCGCCTCACCGACCTTCCACACCGCCACGATGCGGTAGCTCACCGTGTCGCGCAGCACGTTGAACCAGCGGCGGCAACCGGCGGCATGGTTCCATTGTTCGTGGTGCAGGCCCTTGGGGTTCTTGCGCATGAAGACGTAGTCGCCCCACTGCTCGTCGGTCATCTTTTCGGTCTCCAGCGGCCGGGCAATGCCACCCTCGCCGCCGCAGCTGAACTCGGTTTCGGCGCGTTCGCCGCAGAAGGGACAGTGGATCAGCAACATGCTTTTCTCTCTCAAAGGACGGGGCGCGGGAAGAGGACACAAGCGCCATCGGCGCGAAGTGTCTGTGGCCAGGGCGCCCGTGGAACCGGCTTCGCCGGGCCACAGGGCGCGTCCCCCTCGAAGCGCCGAAGGCGCGCCACGGAGGGGGAAGCCGCGCAGCGGCGCAGGGGGTGTTTCATGTCAATGCGCCACGGCGGCGGCGCCGTGTTCGTCGATCAGGTGGCCGGTGCTGAACCGGTCGAGCGAGAACGGCGCGTTGATCTCATGTGGGCGGTCCTGGGCCACGGTGTGGGCCATGACCCAGCCCGAACCGGGTGTGGCCTTGAAGCCGCCGGTGCCCCAGCCGCAGTTGATGTAGAGACCTTTGACCTGGGTCAGGCCGATGATCGGGCAGGCGTCTGGCGAGACGTCGACAATGCCGCCCCACTGGCGGTTCATGCGCACGCGCGAGAAGATCGGGAACATCTCGATGATGGCCTGCAGCGTGTGCTCGATGGTCTGGAAACTGCCGCGCTGGCCATAGCCGTTGTAGGCGTCGA
>JBIIQD010000585.1:0-2567 GCA_044342265.1 Hydrogenophaga sp.
GACTGCACACCCAACGGCATCTCGGTCAGCGACGCGCGCCGTTACCCGCAGCCCATCGTTCACGTCAACCCGGCCTTCAGCCGCATCACGGGCTACGCACCACACGAGATTCTGGGGCGCAACGCCGGTCTGCTCGAAGGGCCGCAGACCGACGCCGACGACCTGGCCTTGCTGGCGCGCACGGTGCAAAGCGGTGGCGAGGTCAAGATGACCCTGCGCAACTACCGCAAAGACGGCGGGCTGTTCCACAACAAGCTCTCGGTGTCTCCGGTGCGAGACGCCAACGGCGAGATCACGCATTACATCAACGTGCTGGAAGATGTGAGCAGTCAGATCGAGGTCAAGCAGCGGCTGATTGAGCGCACCGCGCGGCTGAATGCGACTTTTGATCTCAGCCCTGACGGCTTCATGATCTTCGACGCCAAGGGTGAGCTCATCACCAGCAACCCGGCGCTGCGCAACATGGTGGGCGAAGTGCCCGGGTGGCTGCCGCTGGAGGGCTTTGACCAATGGATGCGCCAGTTGTGCGAAGACCCGGAAAGCTACACACCGGTCGGCCGAGATGGCGGTCAGGGCGAACGGCAGACATTGGTCCTTTCGCGTCCATCGCGCAAGGTGCTGGAGCGCGAAGTCCGGCGGCAGTTCAGCGGCAGCGGCGAAACCTTCGTCTACTTCCGCGATGTGACGCAACGGTTCGAGGTCGACCGCATCAAGAGCGAGTTTCTGGCCACAGCGGCCCACGAGCTGCGCACCCCGCTCGCCAGTATCCTGGGGTTCACCGAACTCATGCTGCACCGCAAATACAGCGAAGAGAAACAAAAAGACCTGCTGCAGACGGTGCACCGCCAGGGGTCGCTGCTGCAGAGTCTGATCCAGGAATTGCTAGACCTTTCCCGCATCGAGGCTCGCCAGGGCAAAGACTTTCACATCGTGCCGACACCGCTGGCCGCCATCGTGGAGGCCGCCGTCAGCGGCATCAGCCACCGCGAGATGGCCCGCCAGATCACCACGGGCAGCCTGCCCAACTTTGCCGTGATGGCCGATGCCAGCAAGATAGAGCAGGCACTGACCAACCTGCTGAGCAACGCGTTCAAGTACTCGCCCCAAGGCGGCGACGTGTTCCTGAAGGTGTTTGACGCCGAGCGCGACGGACTGACTTACGCGGTGGTCAGTGTCCAAGACCAGGGCATTGGCATGACACCCGAGCAGTTGGCCCGCGCTTTCGAGCGTTTCTACCGCGCCGATGGATCGGGCAACATCCCGGGCACAGGGCTGGGGCTGAACCTGGTCAAGGAAATCGTGGAGATCCACGGCGGCTTCGTCGAACTCAGCAGCGAGATCGGGGTGGGCACCACCGCCACGCTCTGGCTGCGGCTGGCCGAGGTGACCGCCGCGCAAGAAACAGCCAGCGCCTGAGGGCTAGTCGGCCAAGAACAGCGACTGCAGATCGCTCAAGAAATCAAAGCCGCGCTCGGTGGGGCCGACCCACACACCCTCTTGCGACAACCAGCCTTTCGACAGGCCGGTTTGTAGTGCCGCCTGGATGCTGGAGCGCGGCAACCCAGTGCGGGCGCCGAAGTCGTTCAACGAAAAGCCATCGCGCAATCGCAGCGCGTTGAGCATGTATTCAAACGGCAGGTCGCGGCGCGCGACCTCTTCCGCGCTCACCACCGCATCGCCGGCCAGCGCTTTGTCCATGTAGAGCCGAGGCTCACGCGCCCGCACCTGCCGCACCACGCGGTGCGCAAAGCTCAGCTTGCTGTGGGCGCCAGCGCCAATGCCCAGGTAGTCGCCAAACTGCCAGTAGTTCTGGTTGTGGCGGCTGCGATGACCGCGCTGCGCGTACGCCGACACCTCATAGCGCTCCAGCCCGGCGGCACCCGTGAGCTCAGTGATGCGATCCAGCATGGCATAGGCGTCGTCGTCCTCGGGCACCACCGGCGGGAACTTGGCAAACACGGTGTTGGGCTCGATGGTCAGGTGGTAGATGGAGATGTGCGGCGGGTTGAACCCCAGCGCGGTGCGGATGTCTTCTTCGCACTGCGGCAGTGTCTGCCCTGGCAGCGCGTACATCAGATCAAGGTTGAAGGTATCGAACGACTGCGCAGCCTCTTCAACCGCTGCCAAAGCCTGCGACCGGTCGTGCACCCGGCCCAAGGTTTTGAGATGCGCATCGTTGAAGCTCTGCACGCCGATCGACAGGCGCGTCACACCCGCTGCCCGGAAGGCCCGGAAGCGGTCTATCTCGAAGGTGCCCGGATTGGCTTCCAGTGTGATTTCCGCATCAGCGTCCAGTCGGACCAGCGAGCGCACATCGCCCAACAGGCGGTCGATGGCATCGGGCGAGAACAGGCTGGGGGTTCCACCACCGATGAATACCGTGTGTACCGGCCGCCCCCAGATCAGCGGCAACGCGGCCTGCAGATCCGTGCGCAAGGCATCCAGGTAGAGTTGTTCGGGAAGGGGCTGACCAGGTGCCGAGGTCGCGCTCCACTCGTGCGAATTGAAATCGCAGTACGGACACTTTTTCAGACACCACGGCAGGTGGATGTAGAGCGACAGCGGAG
>JBIIQD010000586.1:0-2553 GCA_044342265.1 Hydrogenophaga sp.
TTCGAGTTCACCGCGCACCCACATGGCGGGGCTGATCGCGTACTGCATGCCCAGGCCAACCTTGGCATCGCTGGCATTGCGCTTGCTGCTGCCCACCACACCTGCGGCGGCACCGGTGCCGCTGAACGTGCTCTTGGACCACGCGTGCTGAACGCCAACGCGCGCCAGCGCCGAGAAGCGTTCGGTCAGTGGCAAGGTGCCCACCAGGTCCAGATTCAGTCCCAGCACCTTGCTCTCGCCGGCCAGGGAGCCTGCGGGCACGGTCGCGGCATTGAAGCTGTTTTTGTTAAGTTGGAAGTAGCCGCCTTCGATCGCGATATTGCGGTTGAACTGGTAGCCGCCAAAAACTTTGAATGCGTTGTCTTTCTTGTCGATGCTGCTGCTCGCGGCAGCGACACCCGGCAGCAGGCCCGACGTGAGGCCGGCGGCATCGGTGTCGGTTTTTGACTGACCGGCGGATACGCCACCGTAGTAGTGACTCGTGTCCTGCGCTGACGCAGGTGCACAGAGGAGGGCGCCGAGACTGGCGAGTCCCAGCAGACGTAAAGCGGAATGGTGTTTCATGGGTTCTTTCTTGCGTCGTGGACGCATTGCGCGGAATGCACAGCCCGTTTGTAAAAGTGTGGAACGCGTGGGTCGGTGCGCTGCCGTACATGTGCAGATTCAACACACACGGGACGGATCGGCGTCGTTCGTGCGGCCAGCCGAGCCTGTGTGCGCTGCCACACGGTGAGCGGCCGCATCGATGACCACACTGCTCGCTGGCTGGCCACTTGCGCGGATGAGGGTTGGCTTCCAGACGTCATCCCCTTGGATGCCGCTGGACCACGAGCGAAGCCACCCCTTTCATGGCACAAACCGTCAACCTGCTGATCGAGCAACTGCCCAGACCCGCCCGCAAGCGCCTGCTGGACCGCTGCGAGTCTTGCGAACTTCAACTGGCCACCGAACTCAGCGTGCGCGGTCAGCCTCTGACCCATGCCTACTTTCCGCAGTCGGGTTTCATTTCACTCGTGATCGACGTGAACAACTACCCCGAGCTGGAGGTGGGCATGGTGGGGCGCGAAGCGATGCTGGGTGCCGAACTGGTGCTCGGCCTGGCCAAGACGCCGTGGCGCGCGCTGGTGCAGGGTGCTGGAATGAGCTGGCGCATCGAAGCCACCGCGCTGCGAGATGAATGCGATCACAGTCCCGCTCTGCGCCAGGTGATGCAGACCAGTCTGCTGGTGCGGTTGCACCAGCAGACGCTGGCCTCGGCCTGCGAACGCTTCCACACCATTGGTCCGCGCCTGGCCCGCTGGCTGCTCATGAGCCAGGACCGCGCACAAGCCGACCGGTTTCACGTCACCCAGGAGTTCATGGCGCTGATGCTCGGCGTGCGGCGCGTGGGCGTGACGGAAGCCGCCAGTGCCTTCCAGCAACGCGGCCTGATCAAATACCACCGGGGTGAGCTCACGGTGCTGGACCGCCCAGCACTGCAGGCACAGGCCTGCAGCTGCTACGCAGCTGACCAATTGATCTACGCCGAACTGGCCTGCCTCAAGCCGCCCGCCCGCCGCCCACCTGAGCGGGCAGCGGGCTGACGCTCATCCGCCTATTTGAGCCAGGTGTCGTTCGCCTGTGCTTCCCATTCGGTGAGCTGCCGTTCCGCCACATCCTTGGCCACGCCGTAGCGCTCCTGGATCTTGCCGGCGAGTTGGTCGCGGTGGCCTGCAATCACCTGCAGATCGTCATCGGTCAGCTTGCCCCATTGGGTCTTGACCTGTCCGGTGAGTTGCTTCCAGTTGCCTTGAATGGTGTCCCAGTTCATATGAGTCCTGTGGTTGGGGTGGACAACAGCGTCCACCTCCCAGGGCTTGTACGTCCGGTCTCGCGCGCGCGTCCGTGCGGTGTCGAACCGACAGCCCCAGGCTGCGCCGTGGGCGATCCGATTCCAGCCCTGTGTGCGCCAGCGCACCGACGCCACTGGTGTCCGACCGCACCCTAAGGGGGTGGGATTCATCGCCTTGATCCATGACCACCGGCCCCCCCGGTCGCTGCGGCCCCTACGCGCTGAATCCCACAACTCATTGATGACCGTCCCTGAGGCTTCTCGGCGAACACCTTGCTCAGGCTCGCCGCACCGCCCGAATGCCCGCCGCGGACCCGCGCCACGCCCTGGCTGACTTTGCTGGCGGTGGCCGCGCTGCAGCGCTCGGTGGACAACCTGGCAGAGCAAGCCAGTGCCTAGGTTGCGGCAGTGGATGCGGTGCTGTCGGGCTTTTAATGGATAAGAGAAGTGAGCCTGGCGAGCAACACGACCATGTGCACTTTGGAGCGCCGTGAAATCAACGTCTGCTTTACCAGAAGTTTGGTCGCTCAGGTTTTTATTTGCAGGCTACTTGAACATCACCGACACCAGCCACAGACTGATCGATGGAAACAGCAGCAGCATGATCACGCGAATGCTATCCCAAGCCAGGAACGGGAACACGCCACGGTAAGTCTCGCCCATCGGGACTTCCTTGGCCATGTTGTTCACCACATAAACGTTCATACCCACCGGTGGCGCAA
>JBIIQD010000052.1:0-10094 GCA_044342265.1 Hydrogenophaga sp.
CCCCAGCCCCAACGCCGCCAACCTCTGGATGGCCCGTGCCTACGCTGGCACCGTGATGCTCGAAGGCACCACCCTCAGCGAAGGCCGTGGTACCACACGCCCGCTCGAACTCTTCGGCGCACCCGACATCGACACGGCGCAACTGCTGGCCGACATGCGCCGCATCGCGCCGCATTGGCTCAAAGGCTGCGTGCTGCGCGAATGCTGGTTTGAACCCACCTTCCACAAACATGTCGGCAAACTCTGCGCGGGTGTGCAGATCCACGTCGAAGACCCACAGCACTACGACCACACAGTCTTCCAACCCTGGCGCCTGCAAGCCCTGGCCTTCAAGGCGCTGCGCGCGCAGGCCTTCGATTACCCGCTATGGCGCGACTTCCCCTACGAATACGAAAGCAACCGCCTGGCGATCGACCTGATCAACGGCGGGACCGCGCTGCGCGAGTGGGTCGACGACATGAACGCTGTTGCCGACGACCTGGAGGCGGTCGCTGCGCCTGACGAAGCGGCATGGATCGACACCCGAAGGCCGTTCCTGCTCTACTGAGCCGTCAAACCATTTCTGAAAAAACTGCGCCGATCCCATTGCAGGGTCCAGCTGATACCCCTCGTAGCCGATGCGCCGATACAGCTTGACCGCCGGCGCACGCCATCAGCAGACCCGCCGCCCCCGTGCACAGCACCACACTCAGACACCGCTTCAACATGTCATTCCAGACCAATCATCTGCAGTGAGCCATTGGCGCCTTAGGCACCGTAGTTGGGCCGGCTGGAGCCCGGCAGATCGCCCCGCCATTGCCACTGGAACTTGCCGTCGACCACCGGCGTGGTGACAAAGAAGGACGACCGCACACCACCGCCCACGTGTGGCTCGATGGCCTGAACAATATCGTCCGCCCCCGCCAGCGTGCTGCCATAGGCACGCACCGTCAAGGTCAGGTTGCATTGTTGAGGATTGGTGCCGTGCGTGATGATGGCGATACCGCCGATCCCGGCCCAGCGCGCAGCCTGCACCTGCGCCGTGGTCAGCCCTTGTTGCCGCAGGTCCACCGTGTGCCACACATCCGCCGGCGGGAAACCCGGGTTGACGTTGTTCACAAAGATGACGTTCGGGCGTCTTGTTGCTGACCGTGCTGGTCAGCACCTAGGTGGTTTGCTGCCATGACAGGGCCGTGGCGAAGGGGCTGCCCAGGGCCAAGGCGAGGCAACAGGCGGGTTTGATGGCTGGTTTCATCCTTTCTTCCTTCCCTTTTTAACTGATGGAGTAGCGAGAGGTTGTGCGAATTGGAACTCGTCGGAACAGTAGGAGGGGAAAAGGCAATACCTAACACTGTTGTTTGTTCTTGTGTTTCTTGTTTCTACTCCTTGATGACTCCTCTTGATTTGAGCAAAATCACATATCACCTCATACGGTAAAAAAACAATCGAATCTCACTTAAACCATCATTAATTTGAACACCAAAAAAGCTCATCAAAATAATTAACACAAAAGAAACGCTAGTCAATCGAGAGCAAACAGAAAGGGCCTTTGAGAGCTTGACACTGACCTCTCTTTTTCTATTCGCAAGATACTTAATCCGATAAAACACTATGATACCGAGACATACGCAGCACAACCCAACGTAGAAGACAAAAAACAGCAGGAACGATGCGCTCACTTGTGGCTACCAGAATCCGCCGACATGGCCGCAATGATCGGGATCATAAAATCTAGAAAGTCCTGAATTTGTTCACCGTTCTGGCCGGCAACTTGGTGGTTTGCAGCCATGACTCTGGCTTTACGAATGAGCGGCCTTGGGCCGAGGCAAGACGATACAGGAACTTGACGGTTAGCGTCATCACTTCAAGCACTCTAATTTTTAAACTGATAGGACATTGAGGGTGGTGCGAGTTGAATCTTATCGGTATTGCGGGAAGGCAAAATGCAAGACCTGATCCAATTCCCCAATCCGGGGCTAGGTTATTAATCAGCCCTGCGACGGAGCGAATCGAAGACTGACCAAGACAAGCGAACAAATTGCTTTTTACGCAATCCAACTACGAAAGCCTTGGCTTAAACCGCACAACAACCATCAACAGGGGTGGAATTACAACAGTAACAAACGAAGCAAGAGCGGCTATAAAGACTATTCGATAGAAGCCATATAGGCTATTATCCAAAGAACCCACGTTGATAGTTCCTTCATCAGTTGTCAACCATAAAAAACCTAAAAACGCAGAGAGTTGCAACACAACCAAAGTACCGGCCAGCAACATCCTAAGAAAACTTCGATTCACAAGTAGCCTAAGGAAATACTGATTTGCCAAGAAACACACAACAGGCAAACAAAATACGACAAAAGCCAACCACCAAATAAAGGCTCCAGAGTCTGTGAAAGGTGTCTCCAAGTTCCACATAGTCAGCCAGACCGGCATTAGAAATGATAGAGACAACGCCAACGAATAGCAACCTGCAACAGCGACAGCCTTTATTACAAAACTAAATGGTGTCTCCATGATTTCAATCAATCGTCGCTAGAGCCTTTAGAGTCATTTGAGTCACTTGAGTCAGCGGCCCGATCAGGCCCTGGATCAGAATCGGGAATATCTGGCCCTACCTTAGATGGTTGCCCTGAATAGGCATCCTTTGTTCCTTCCAGTCCTCCAGCAACAGCAGCAGCCCCCACAGCGGGATCAAAACTCTTTATTCCCTCAAATATGCCTTCAGCTATGGCGATCGCTGAATTCATAGTAGTGTTGGACTTTCTAATAGCTGATTCAGCTTTAAGTGTATTTATGCCAAGGTCAGGGTTGTCGAACGCCTCATTGTATGTCTTTTCTGTTTCCATTTGCCGAGCATAGCCGGCTTTGTAATGGTCCCTGTAGGCTTCTCGCGCCGCAGTAGCTCTGTCAATCTTATCTGCAACCCGACCGGGAAGGCTGTCCCCTTTGTCTTTGTCTGAATTCCGTCCGTTCCTTGAAGCGCTTCTTGCCTGCTTGTAATTAAGCTCGGTTGCCACATAAAGTGCCTTCTCCGTTTGGCTCTCAATTCGTACATATGCCACACCATCAACACCGATCCAACCTGGAAGTTGCCCCCGGTCGAGATGGGCATTTATATACTCATACTTATAGGAAAGGACCTTTTCTCCACCTTTTCGGCTGAAATCCGGTGTTGCAATCATAACCCGCGTAAGATCTTTCGTATTTGCGCTTGTTACGGTCGCACTGCTTGATTGACCACTCCCGCTGCCGCCAAACGTCTTATTAAAGAGTCGCTTGATACTAAAGTAGCCTGTAGGGTCTGTATTTGTCAGCGGATTGTTATTGACATAGCTGTATCGATTAAAGCTTGACAATAGGTAAGGGTTTTTCACAAACGGATCAGCAGACAGGAACCTACCGATCAGCGGATCGTACACCCGCCCATTCATGTTGATCACCCCCATCTCGTCCATGTGCTCGTGCATGGTGAAGCCGCGCTTGGTGTTCGCGGAGGTCAGGGTGTCGTTGCTGTCTTTGAGGCCGTTGGCAAAGCGCCGCTTGCCCCAGGGGTCGTAGGCCAGGCGCTCGATCACCTCCCCTTGGTCATTCGTGATCGCCGAGAGGCTGCCCAGGTGATCGTGGTGGAAGTAGCTGACCTGCTTGGCCGGTTTGCCGCCCAGAACGCCTTCGCGCCTGGTGAATTGCGCAAACACCTCGCCGCCAGCGCTCAGGTAGTGCTTGTGTTCGATCAGGCCGTTGGTCTTGATCTGTTTCTCGTAGCTCAGGCCCAGGCTGTCCGCCCCGTTCATGTACCAGGTGGTGCCCGCTTCCATGTGGCTGGGCGCGTTGCTGGTCAGCGCGACGGTCTGGCGCAGGCGCTGGTGTTCGGGGCCGTAGACGAAGTCGACCGTGCGGTCGGCGACGGCGTTGGTCGGGTTGCTGGGGTCTGGCGCCCGACGACCAGAACCCGCTGATCAATCGCGAGCGGGCGGCAACCACTTCTGGAAAAACTGCGCCGATCCCATCGCAGGGTCCAGCTGATACCCCTCGTAGCCGATGCGCCGATACAGATTGACCGCCGGCGCATTGCCCGAGAGCACCTCCAGCGTCATCTTCACCGCGCCGCGCTCGACGGCGATGCGCTCGGCCTCGGCCAGCATGGCCTCGGCGATGCCACGCCCGCGGTGACTGGCCAGCACCGCGACGTCGTGCACATTCACCAGCGGCTTGCATTTGAAGGACGAAAAACCCTCGATGCAGTTGACCAGACCCACCGGCTGATCACCGTCAAACGCCAGCACGCTGAACGCCTGCGGGCGCGCCGCCAGTTCAGCGACCAGGTGCGTCTTCACGAATTCGGACAGCGGCTCGCCGCCCCCGGCGGGGTCGCTCGCATAGGCATCGAGGATCATCACCACTGCGGCGCCGTCGCGGGCATTCTGGTAGTCCGCGCGGCGAACGAAGAACGCCGCCGCCATCAACCGGCCTTCACCGCTGCCACCAGCCGCTCGGCACAGGCCTGCGCCTGACCCGCGTCGCTCGCCTCGACCATCACCCTCAACAGCGGCTCGGTGCCGCTGGCACGGATCAGCACCCGCCCCGTTTCGCCCAGCTCGGCCTCCACCGCTGTGGTCTCATCGGCCAGCTTCTGGTTGGTCTTCCAGTCTTGACCGGGCAGCAGCCGCACATTGATCAGGGTCTGCGGGAACAGGGTCACGTCGGCCAGCAACTGCGCCATGGTCTTCTCACTGCCGACGCAGGCTTGCATCACCTGCAACGCCGACACCAGGCCATCGCCCGTGGTGTGTTTGTCCAGCACCAGCAGGTGGCCCGAGCCTTCGCCGCCCAGAATCCAGCCGTGGCTCTCCAGTGCTTCGAGCACATAGCGGTCGCCCACCTTGGCGCGCACAAACTTGACGCCTTTTTTCTTGAGCGCCACCTCCACCGCCATGTTGGTCATCAGCGTCCCGACCACGCCGGGCACCTCCAGATCGCAAGCGATGCGATCAGCGACGATCAGGTACAACAGCTCGTCGCCGTTGAACAGGCGCCCGCTGGCATCGACCAGTTGCAACCGGTCGGCATCGCCGTCCAGCGCCACACCGTAGTCGGCGCCGGTCACCTGCACCGCAGCCACCAGCGCGTCCGGGTGCGTCGCGCCGACCTCGTGGTTGATGTTCAAACCGTCGGGCGCACAGCCGATGCGCACCACCTCAGCGCCCAGCTCGTGGAACACCGCCGGCGCGATCTGGTAGGCCGCGCCGTGCGCCGCGTCGACCACGATCTTCAGGCCCTTGAGCGTCAGGTCGTTGGAAAACGTGCTCTTGCAGAATTCGATGTAGCGCCCGGCGGCGTCGTCCATGCGCCGCGCCTTGCCCAGGTTGCGCGAATCGGCCCAGACCGGGTCCAGCGCCAGCTCAGCCTCCACTGCGTGTTCCCAGTCGTCCGACAGCTTGTTGCCCTGGGCGCTGAAAAACTTGATGCCGTTGTCGCCAAACGGGTTGTGACTGGCCGAGATCACCACGCCCAGGCTCGCGCGCTGGGCCCGCGTCAGGTAAGCCACGGCCGGCGTCGGCACCGGCCCGAGCAGCACCACGTCGACCCCGGCCGAATTGAAGCCGGATTCGAGCGCGGATTCGAGCATGTAACCCGAGATGCGGGTGTCCTTGCCAATCAGCACCGTCGGGTGATCCTCGGTGCGCTTGAGCACACGCCCCACGGCATGGGCCAGTTTGAGCACGAAGTCGGGGGTGATCGGCGCCAGGCCGACCGTACCGCGGATGCCGTCGGTACCAAAATATTTGCGGGTCATTGCCCTATTTTAGGGCGCAGCCGTGGGGTACTTTGGGGTACCTTGAAGAGCTTTGTTAAAGCGGGACGCTGTCTCAAACCCGCGAGAGCACAGGCGCATCCATCTGCGGTACAGGCTGGGTATGCCCGTGCCCCATGTCAGCTGTTGACCGTTCTTGTCCAAGCTTGTCATTGGTCAGCGCCTCTGCTTCTTTCCAATGGTCCTGTTCGGTCTTGCCGAGTGCGTCTCCCACACTGAACTCGCGCAACGGCGCGTACGCCTGGCGCATCGCGATGGTGCTGCCATCCTTGCTGAGGAGGAACGTCTGTGCCTCCCCCTGCCCTGCGAAACGGGTCTCTTCCTTGGCCGCGGCTGCGGCCATCGTGTTGACTTGCTCCTCCGTCATGCCCAGCTGCCCCAGCCGCCCTCCGAGCTGGTCTTTGAATCGCTGGGCAGTCTCGCGCTGCTGGGGTGTACCAAGGTCGTTTTCGCTCAGCAGGTGCTGCAGAAAGGTTCTGTCCTTGGGCGGCGGATTCGATTGTTCGGAGTTCAGCCGACTGCCGGGCACGGGCTCCACGATCTGCTGGATGTCGACCTTGTTATGACCGGGCTTGAGCCGTCCTTCGAAGCGGGTTTCGATGGGCCCACGGTACTCCGGCGTCACCACGGTGCCGTCGCGCACCGCAACCGGGGGTCGATGAATCTGGAAGTCGGCGTGCTTCAGGGCACCCCAGGTGAAGTCGACGCAACTGTTGGAGGCGCCGTTGTACTCGCCTTTGAAGAAGCGCCAGTCTCTGTCCACGGCAGCCTCTCCAAACTGCTTGAGTTTGGAATACTGCTCTGGAGTGATTTCCATCGTTCGGGAGAACTGAGGACTCTGATAAGCCTGTGTATCTTCGCGATACCCTTGCCCGGGACCGCTCGACGCGCCGTGTTCTTTGGGTGCGAAGCCATAGCTGTTATCCGACTTACCATCTGATATTGAATACCACATATGCCCAGCTGCCGACGTGCCATCGGGCTTGCCATTCCGATCCATCAAAGGTGTTCCCGGTAGGGCGGTGTAGACAGTAAGGCTATACGGTCCTGCCATGTCAACTCCTTAGCGTTTGGGGCCTTGCTCAAATGCCAGGTACGCCTTGAACCCCTTAAGCGACGGAAGATCCTTGAGCGTTTCCACGCGCAGCCGGAAACGCCCCGCCGAAGAATCACGCGGCGCGGCAAACTCCATCACATACGTGGATGGGTCAGACGTTCCTAACGATGCTCCGGGGCCCTCAGAGAACATTCCCCGTGCGACCGCGACATCGTCCTTGATGGGGACCGGCACGTATTGACCGGGACCGTGAAGGCTCCCCGCTCTCTCTAGCCTCACAAACTCCACTGGTTGCTCCGATCCCGATTTCAAGCGATGCATCGTGACCCGAACGGCCACAGGATGAGCGTCAAGAAGCTGCACTTGCCCTATCGCCGGAGCAAACAGAATGCGCAACCCCAAAAAATACCCCCTCGCCCGCTCACGCTTCGACGGTTCGGGAATGTCGAAGGTCACATCGATCTTGTGCCCTGCCTTGTCCAGCGGCATGGGAATCTTCAAAGGCGCCACCAGCACCTTTTCACCCGATCCAACCGGCGTTTGCGCCGTCACCGCGCTTCCGGTGCATGCGACAAGACTGACCGCGACGCCCAGGACCCACAGCAACCGGGAGATGCCTTTGGTGTTCAGCATGTTCATCGCTCCAGATTCACCAGCGTCGCGTCCACTTCGCCCACAACCCCGGACAAGCCCGTGTATTCCGGAGGAAGGGCAGACACTTTGCCTTTGTCGGCTTGAAACTGCCTTGCCAGCGATTCTTCAACACTTGGCGTGTCTGCCGGCAGATCGGTGGCCTTGACAACTTGCACCGGCATGCTGCGTCTCGGCGCGGTCATCGAAGGCCGTTCCGATGGCAACACCAAAGTCGGCACCTCCACCTTGGGCAGCAACCGATCTTTGAAGGTGGAGTCTTTGAAGTAGCGAATCTTCTCGCCCATCACAGGGTGGGCCATGCCCTCGACCAGCAGAATTTGCTTGTCGTCGCCCATCGCCTTGAGCTCCTGCGGCAGCATCAGCGCGCGCCGCTCGTCGCTCTCACTGCGGGTGTAGCTGCTCTCGCGCGAACGGCTGCGGCTCACGCTGTCTTTGCGCATCGCCGTGTAGCCCAGCATCTCGCTGTATTCGTTGGCGTCCTGCTGCTCGCGAGGCGCGAAGATGATGCGCAGCGCGTGGTTGGTCATGATGGTGCGCGCGGTTTCCCTGCCGTAGGTGGACTCCAGCTGCGACATGCTCTGGATGATCGGCATCAGCCGCAGGTTGTAGCCGGCCATGAAGCTCACGGCGCTGGCGATGATGTCGACGCGCCCGATGCTCGTGAACTCGTCCATCAGCAGCAGGCACTGGTGTTTGAGTTCGGGATTCGCCTGTGGCAGCTCCCGGGTATTCTGGTTGATCAGCTGGCTGAAGAACAGGTTGAGGATCAGGCGGCTCTCGGCCAGCTTGTTGGGCTGAATCGCCACGTAGATGCTCATCTTCTTGCGCCGCACGTCGCGCAGGTCGAAGTCGTTGGCGCTGGTCGCCGCGTCCACCACCGGGTTGAGCCAGGGATTCAAGGGTTCCTTGAACGTGCCCATGATGCTGGCGAACGTCTCGTTGGCCTGGCCCAGCAGTGTGGAAAAGGCGGTGCGCGCGCTGGGGCTCAGGTGGGGCCAAGCGGCCAGCTCGGCGAGGTAGGCCTTGAACTCCTGCCCCGGTCGCCCGGAAGCCAGGCGGAACAGACCACCAATGGTGGGGTCGTCGTAGGGCGCATCAAACTGATCCGCCAGGTAGTTGGCCTGCTCAAAGGCGTAGAGCGCGAAGGCCACGAATGCGTTTTGTGCCTGATTGGCCCAGAACGGGTCCTTTTGCAGGACCGACACCGGATACAGCATGGCGGCAATGCTCTGCACGTCGCTGACACGGAAGTTCGGATCGCGCGAGACGTAGGACAAGGGATTCCAGCGGTGCGTGCGGCGGTCTTCCGCAAACGGGTTGAAGAGGAAGACCTCTTGCCCGTACCGCGCGCGAAAGCCGCTGGTGAGGTCAAAGTTCTCCTGCTTGATGTCGAGCACGACCACCGAGCCCTGGTAACTCAGCAGGTTGGGGATCACGATGCCCACGCCTTTGCCCGAACGCGTGGGCGCGGCCAGCATCGCAAACTGCTGGCCATTGAAATAGACGAACTGGCCGTCCTTCTTGCCAACGACCAGCGCCGTGTCATCCGCCTTGAGCATCTTGCGCGTGCGCAAGTCACCCAAGGTGGCGAAACGGGCTTCGCCGTAAAGATTGGGCTTCTTGCGCATCAGCACAGCCAGTGCCAGCCCGCCCAGCAACAGCAGCGGAACCCCAAAGCCCGCGACCCCGCTGCTCTTGATGACCTCGCCATACCTGGGCGCATTCGAGTAGCTGAACCAATAGCGCCAGTAGTCGAACCAACCCATCTGTTTGAGCGGCAAATCCAGCCGCCAGTACAGCAGCAGACTGCTGAGATAGGTTCCGATCAGCAGCGCTGCCGCCAGCAGCGTGAGTGCCAGCAGCCACCCCAGACGCCTCATTGGCGAGCCTTGCTCTTGCTATCGCCCAGGCGTGCGATCTGGTCTTTGTAGCGACGCAGCTGGTCCCGCGACCACTCGAACCGGCACAACTCCGTGGCAGCGGGCAAGGCTTTCTCAGGCACCGATTGCTCACGTGACTGGGCCGCGCAACGCGCATCGCGGTACTGGCGCCAGCTGCTGTGATCCAGGTCCTGCGTCCGCGCATAGGCTTGCGCGTACCCACGGCCATGCACCGCCTGCAGCGCCTGCATGCGACCAGTCCGGTAGTCGCGCACCAAGGTCAGCAAAGCCTTGTCCTGCTCGATGCGGGCGCGGCGACAGGGGATCACCTGAGGAGCCAAGACGTCGCACACCGTGTCCACCCGATCGGCCACGGCGACCACCCTGCGGCTTGCGTCCGGTTTTCCACGCACCCAGCGACCCGAGGCGGCCACGAAGCAATGGCTTTCGAGTTTGGACGCGCCACTCGCGCTCAGCACCGTCAACGACACGCAGTTGGGTGCAGACGCCTGGATCTCGCCGGCATTGGAAACGACATCCACCTGACCGAAACGTCCCGTCTTCTGATCGAACTGGTAGAGGCTGTCCACCGGCAGCTTGCCGTCCATCGCATACATGCGCGTGACCTTGAAGTCCAGCAGTCCATCCCCGTTGAAGTCCTTGAACGTGAGCCAGTCGTTGCGGTCAAGACGGCTGCGTGGCAGCTCGA
>JBIIQD010000587.1:0-2539 GCA_044342265.1 Hydrogenophaga sp.
AGCACATAGGTGTCCGAGCCCTGGCCACCGTCGAGCATGTCGTTGCCCGCGCCGCCGTCGAGCACGTCGTTGCCGTCGCCGCCGTGGATGTGCTCGCTGCCCGAGGCGCCCTGCAGGTAGTCGGCCTGCGAAGAGCCGGTGAGCCACTGCTGGCCCGGCATGGCCGCCTGGAACTGCTGCATCAGCTGCGGGAACTGGGCCTGGGACCAGACGGTGCCGTCGGCGAAAGAGACTGCATGGATCTGACCTGGTATCAGGAACTGGGCGATCTCCGAGCCGAGCAAACCGAGCACGAAGCCCGAACCCATGTACAGGCCGGTGTGCGGATCTACCGAGTTGCTCACGTAGGTCAGTGCGACCTGTCGAGGCCCCAATGTGGGCGCCATGACCAGTTGACCGTCTTGAATTGACCAGTACGTGTTTGCGTTCTCATTCATGTGAGCATCCTCCCTGTAGCTGATAGTTACTTTCAGGTGAGGATAGCACCCGGTCGTGACCTCTCCAGCTTGCACGCACTGCCGGAGTGCGGCATTTGTCACGCCGGCTTGCAGAAGCAGCAGCGACCGCTGTTCAGTGGATCGACGCCAGGAACTGCTGCAGTTCCGGCGTCTTCGGCGCTGCGAACAGCTCGGCCGGTGGACCCATTTCGTGCACCTGGCCCTGGTGCATGAAGATCACGCGGTCGCTCACCTTGCGGGCAAAACTCATTTCGTGGGTGACCATCAGCAGCGTCATGCCGTCATCGGCCAGCGACTCCACCACCCGCAGCACCTCGCCCACCAGTTCGGGGTCGAGGGCGCTGGTGATCTCGTCGCACAGCAGCACGCTCGGCTCCATCGCCAGCGCCCGGGCGATGGCCACCCGCTGTTGTTGACCACCCGACAGTTGGTCGGGAAAGGCATCGAACTTTTCAGCCAGACCGACGCGCTCCAGCAGCTGCCGCGCGCGCTGCTCGCCGCTGGTCTTGTCGGTCTTCTTCACCAGGCCCGGCGCCAGCATCACGTTGCGGCCCACGCTCAGGTGCGGGAACAGGTTGAACTGCTGGAAGATCATGCCCACGTGCTGGCGCAGCGCGCGCATCGCGGCGGCGTTGTCGTGCAGCAGCGGCTGGCCATCGACACTGAGCGAGCCAGCCTGGAACACCTCCAGCCCGTTGATGCAACGCAGCAGCGTGCTCTTGCCCGATCCGCTCTTGCCGATGATGGCGATCACTTCGCCTTTCTTCACCTGCAGGTCGATGCCCTTGAGCACCTCGTTGCTGCCGAACGATTTGCGCAGTTGCCGGATGTCAACGATGGGGCTGTGCGTGTTCGGGGAGGCCATCGCCGGGGCGGCCAGGGTGTCAGCGGACATGGTTCAGTTTCCTTTCGAGGTGGCGCGCGGTCAGGCTCACCGGGAAGCACAGCGCGAAGTACATCAGCGCCACGCAGCTGTAGACCAGGAAGGGCTGGAAGGTGGCGTTGGTGATCATGGTGCCGGCCTTGGTCAGCTCCACGAAGCCGATGACCGAAGCCAGCGCCGTGCCCTTGATGACCTGCACCAGAAAGCCCACGGTGGGCGCGATGGCGATGCGCGTGGCCTGCGGCAGGATCACATGACGCAGCTGCTCGGCAAAGCTCAGCGCCAGACTCTGTGCCGCTTCCCACTGGCCCTTGGGCACCGCCGCCACGCAGCCGCGCCAGATCTCGCACAGGAAGGCGCTGGTGTACAGCGTGAGCGCCACCGCCGCTGCCACCCAGGCCGAGGTGTCGACGCCGAACAGCGCCAGCCCGAAGTAGGCCAGGAACAGCTGCATCAGCAGCGGCGTGCCTTGAAAGAGTTGCACATATCCGGCCACGAACAGCTCGGCCCCCGGCCAGCGCGCGGTGCGCGCCACCAGCAACAGCACGCCCACCAGCCCGCCGCCGATGAAGGCAACCAGCGACAGCGCCACCGTCCAGCGCGCCGCCAGCAGCAGGTTGCGCACGATGTCCCACAGGGTGAAGTCAACCACGGGCGCCTCCCTTTCCGAAAATGAAGCGCGGGCCGACCCAGTTGAGCAATGCACGGACGCCAATGGACAGCAGCAGGTAGATGCCGGTGGCGACGATGAAGGCCTCGAAGGCGCGGAAGTTGCGGCTCTGGATCAGGTTGGCGGCGTAGCTCAGTTCTTCGGTGGCGATCTGGCCGCACACCGCCGAGCCCAGCATCACGATGATGATCTGGCTGGTGAGTGCGGGCCACACCTTGCGCAGCGCGGGCGGCAGCACGACGTGGATGAAGGTCTGCGTCCGGTTCAATGCCAGGCTGGCCGCCGCTTCAAACTGGCCCTTGGGCGTGGCCTCGATGCCGGCGCGCACAATCTCGGCGGCGTACGCGCCGAGGTTGATCACCATCGCGATCACCGAGGCCAGTTCGGGCGTGAGCTTCACCCCTGCTGCCGGCAGGCCGAAGAACACGAAGAACAGTTGCACGATGAAGGGTGTGTTGCGGATGATTTCCACATAGCTGCCAGCCACCCAGCGCAGCCAGACCGGCCCGTGACTGCGCGACCAGGCGC
>JBIIQD010000588.1:0-2535 GCA_044342265.1 Hydrogenophaga sp.
TAGAGCTTCGGGTCCAGGCGCGGGAACATGTAGAGCGCAGCCTGGGGCTTCACGCAGGTCACGCCGGGAATCGCGGTGATCAGCTCGTAGGCCAGGTCGCGCTGGCGGCGCAGGCGCCCGCCTTCCTTGACCAAGTCGTTGATGCTCTGGTAGCCACCCAACGCCGTCTGGATCGCCCACTGACCCGGCACATTGGAGCCGAGCTTGAGGTTGGCCAGCATGTTCAAGCCTTCAATGAAATCCTTGGCGATCTCTTTGGGGCCGGACAGCACCATCCAGCCGGCGCGGTAGCCGCAGGAACGGTAGGCCTTGGACAGCGAGTTGAAGGTCAGCGTCAGCACGTCGGTCGACAAGCTTGCCATCGCGGTATGGGTCACGCCCTCGTACAGCACCTTGTCGTACACCTCGTCGGCCAAGAGCACCAGACCGAACTCTCGCGCCAGCGCGACGATGCCCTTGAGCAGTTCATCGCTGTAGATCACGCCCGTCGGGTTGTTCGGGTTGATGACCACGATGCCCTTGGTGCGCGGCGTGATCTTGGCCCGCATGTCGGCCAGGTCGGGCTGCCAGCCGTTGTCTTCATCGCAGCGGTAATGAACCGGGGAGCCGCCAGACAGGCTGGTCGCTGCTGTCCACAGCGGGTAATCGGGCGAAGGCACCAGCAACTCGTCGCCGTTGTCCAGCAAGGCGTTGGCCGCCATCACGATGAGTTCGCTCGCGCCATTGCCCAGGTAGATGTCTTCCAGCGTCACTCCAGCCACGTTTTGCTGCTGGGTGTAGTGCATGACCGCTTTGCGCGCGCCAAAAATGCCTTTGCTGTCCGAATAGCCCGCCGAGTTGGGCAGGTTGCGGATCATGTCCTGCTGAATCTCTTCCGGCGCGTCAAAGCCAAACGGCGCCAGGTTGCCAATGTTCAGCCGGATGATCTTCTGGCCCTCGTCCTCCATCTGCTTGGCCGCTTCGACGATCGGGCCTCGCACGTCGTACAGCACATTGGCGAGCTTGGCGGATTTCTGAATCGGTTTCAAAGTCCCTCCGGACGGGTCAGGCAGGCAAGCGGCGTTGATGTGCCCTCATCGGGCGAGCTATATTACGCAGCCCTTTTGGGTAAACCCTTGATTTGACCACAGTTCGCCAAGGCAGCCTGGCTACGACACCCACCTTTCCCCCATGAAGCTGCACGCCGACAAACCCGACCAGCTGTCCGTCACTGCCTATGGCGACGGCTGGATTGCCGTCAATGGGGAACGCCACTCTTCCAGCATCGTGCTTGGCGCCAATGGTTTGGTGTCGGCATGGGATGTGAAGCGACTGGAGGACCTGACCGAGGCCCACTTTAGACAGCTTCTGGAGGAACAGGGACCAGCGCCTGAGCTGGTGGTGTTCGGCAGCGGAGCGCGGTTGAGATTCGTTGCACCCGGCCTGCTACGACCTCTGATTGATCGAGGCATTGGCGTCGAAACCATGGACTCTGCCGCTGCCTGCAGGACCTTCAATATCCTGGCTGGCGAAGGCCGCAAGGTGGTCGCGGCCATTCTGATTGAGGATTGAGCCACCTGCTCCTTTGAGCGCGAACTTCAAAGACGATTCCCCAACGGGTCCGGGAAAGTACCTCATTCAGGTTAAAATACCCGATGGTTTTCCACCCACTGCCCCAGAACAGTGATTGCCCAGGGAGGGCGACAGGAAGACCAACGCATCACCACCAACCTACGCAGGGGTCCACGCAGCATGGCAGTCGTTGTCAACAAACTCATTCCCGAATTTGAAGCCATGGCCACTGGTGGCATCAAAGTCAGCAACCAGACCCATGTCGGCCAAACCGTTGTGCTGTACTTCTACCCCAAAGACAACACGCCTGGCTGCACCACGGAAGCCATGCAATTCCGCGACAAGTACAAGGATTTTGTCAAAGCTGGCGCCCAGGTGTTCGGTGTTTCGCGCGACAACATGAAGTCGCACGATGACTTCAAGACCAAGCTGGAACTGCCATTTGAGCTCATCGCCGACACGGAAGAGAAAATGTGTCACATGTTCGGTGTGGTCAAGAACAAGATCATGTACGGCAAAAAGGTCAAAGGCATCGAACGCAGCACCTTCCTCATTGGGGCCGATGGCACCCTCAAGGCAGAGTGGCGTGGCCTCAAAGTTCCCGGCCATGTGGAAGAAGTTCTCAAGGCGGTCAAAACCTTAAAGAAGGCGGGTTGATCCCAGAAGCCATCCCGTGCCGCGGAACCACTGCAGGATTTGTGCATAATGGTTTCATGACCCTGGGCCGAACGTCCGACACTTCCTTCCCACCGCATCTCAGCATGCAAAGCCGCCCGGTTGTCCTGGCGGCTTTTTCTTTTTCTGACCCGCGCTGATTCACAAGCCACATGCCACTGCCGCCTGCCCCCAACAAACGCGCCGCCCTCCTCGCTCCCGAAGCCTACAGCCTCAAAGGCCACGAAGACGTGATGCCCGACGCGCCAATTGCGGCGCCAGACATGTCAAGCAGGCCGCCCGCTGCCGTTGCATCTCCCAAACGCGAAA
>JBIIQD010000589.1:0-2534 GCA_044342265.1 Hydrogenophaga sp.
GTCGATCATGTCGGGGCTGGTGCCGATGATCGGCACACCTGCCGCCTCCAGGCCCAGCGCCAGCTTCAGCGGGGTCTGGCCGCCGTACTGAACGATCACGCCCAGCGGCTTTTCCTTGTCCACGATCTCCAGCACGTCTTCCAGCGTGAGCGGCTCGAAGTACAGGCGGTCGCTGGTGTCGTAGTCGGTCGACACGGTTTCCGGGTTGCAGTTGACCATGATGGTCTCGTACCCATCTTCTCGCATGGCGAGTGCGGCGTGCACGCAGCAGTAATCGAACTCGATGCCCTGGCCAATGCGGTTGGGGCCGCCGCCGAGCACCATGATCTTCTTGTTGTTCGTCGGCTCGGCTTCGCACTCGCCATCGCCATGGCCTTCGTAGGTGGAATACAGGTAGGCGGTGTCGGTGGCGAACTCGGCGGCACAGGTGTCCACCCGCTTATAGACCGGGCGGATGTTCTGCGCGATGCGGCGCGCGCGCACGGCGGCGTCGGTGGTCTTGAGCAGCTTGGCCAGGCGGCGGTCCGAGAAGCCCTTTTTCTTCAGGCCGCGCAGCGTGTCCGCGTCGATCGCATCCAGGCTGGTTTTCTCCAGCGCCAGCTCGATCTTCACGATCTCTTCGATCTGCACCAGGAACCACGGATCGATCTTGGTGAACTGGTGAACCTCGGCCAGCGTCCAGCCAGCGGCGAAGGCATCGCCCACGTACCAGATGCGGTCCGGGCCGGGTTCGCCCAGCTCGCGCTCCAGCGTCTCGCGGTCCTGGGTCTTTTCGTTCATGCCGTCCACGCCCACTTCGAGGCCGCGCAGGGCTTTCTGGAAGCTTTCCTGAAAGGTACGGCCCATCGCCATCACCTCGCCCACGCTCTTCATCTGCGTGGTCAGGCGGCTGTCGGCCGTGGGGAATTTCTCGAAAGCGAAACGCGGGATCTTGGTCACCACGTAGTCGATCGAGGGCTCGAACGACGCGGGCGTGGCGCCGCCGGTGATCTCGTTGCGCAGTTCGTCGAGCGTGTAGCCCACGGCCAGCTTGGCCGCGACTTTGGCGATGGGGAAACCGGTGGCCTTGGAGGCCAGTGCCGACGAACGCGACACACGCGGATTCATCTCGATCACCACCATGCGGCCGTCGGCCGGGTTGATGGAGAACTGCACATTGGAGCCGCCGGTGTCCACACCGATCTCGCGCAGCACGGCCAGGCTGGCGTTACGAAGAATCTGATATTCCTTGTCGGTCAGCGTCTGGGCCGGTGCCACGGTGATCGAGTCGCCGGTGTGCACGCCCATCGGGTCCAGGTTCTCGATCGAGCAGACGATGATGCAGTTGTCCGCCTTGTCGCGCACCACCTCCATCTCGTACTCTTTCCAGCCCAGCAGCGACTCTTCGATCAGCAGCTCGTTGGTGGGCGAGGCTTCCAGGCCGCGCTTGCAAATCGTCTCGAACTCCTCCGGGTTGTAGGCGATGCCGCCGCCGGTGCCGCCCAGCGTGAAACTGGGGCGGATCACCACCGGGAAGCCCACCGTCTTCTGCACGCTCCAGGCTTCTTCTAGGCTGTGGGCAATGCCCGACCGCGCCGAACCCAGACCGATCTTGGTCATCGCGTCCTTGAACTTCAGCCGGTCTTCGGCCTTGTCGATGGCCTCGGGTGTCGCGCCGATCAGCTCCACGCCGTAACGCGCCAGCACGCCGTTGCGCCACAGATCGAGCGCGCAGTTCAGCGCGGTCTGGCCGCCCATGGTGGGCAAAATCGCGAAGCCGCCGCTGGTCTGCGGACGCTCCTTGGCAATGATCTTTTCCACCGTCTGCCAGGTGATCGGCTCGATGTAGGTCACGTCGGCCGTGGCCGGGTCGGTCATGATGGTGGCCGGGTTGCTGTTGATCAGCACCACCCGGTAGCCCTCTTCGCGCAGCGCCTTGCAGGCCTGCACGCCGGAGTAATCGAACTCACAGGCCTGGCCAATGATGATCGGGCCGGCGCCGATGATGAGGACGGTCTGAATGTCTGTTCTTTTGGGCATGTTTCGCTTGTTTGTCTTGGCGGCAGGTCCGGTTCAGGCCTGGCGCTGGGTGTCCAGTGTTTTCAGCAGTGCCTGGATGCGCTCTGTGGGCACGTTTTTCTGCATCAGCTGCAGCAAACCATCACCTTCGATGATCGGACGCAGCACCTCGACCTCAGCCGGGTAAAACAGCGCATCCCATGCGGCCAGCTCGGTGTTGAACGTTTCGTCGTCCCAGGTCTTTCCTTTGGCGAGCAAGGTCACGAGGGGAGAAGCCTTGTTCTCGATAAAGGCCTTGCGGTAGGGTTTTTGCTCCCAGCGCTGGGCAAACCACTCCTTGTGGGGTGACTCCAGCCCCAGCATGCGCTTGGCGATGGCTTTCTCGATGGCGAAAACCGGAAAACTGAAGAGCTTCATGAGTGGTCCTTTTGGCGCAGGGGTCAGGCCTTGGCTTGCATCAGGTCGATGAAGCGATCGAACAGGTAGCCAATGTCATGTGGACCAGGCGAAGCCTCCGGGTGCCCCTGGAAACAGAA
>JBIIQD010000590.1:0-2533 GCA_044342265.1 Hydrogenophaga sp.
TCTGCACGCGTTCTACGACCGCTTTCTGCTGCGTGTGCCTGTGTTGCCGGTGGATGATGAGCATTTCTCGGCGTTGCTGCAGCTGCGTCCGCTGCAGGGGGAAACACATGCTGATGCGCTGCTGTCGTCCGCATCCCTGCAGGCGTTGAGGGAGCTAGGCGCCCAGGTGCCGCTGGGTCAGGACACGGTCACGCTGTTGGCCAGCGCGCGTGATCGCGCCCGCGCCACGCAGCAGACCGTGTCTGACCGGCGCTGGCGTCAGGTCGCCTTGCTGCTCCAAGTACAGGCCGCCAGCCGGGATGCCCCAGAGGCGTCGGTCTGGGACGCCTGGGTATTGCCACTCGTGCTGGCCTCGGACCCCGACCAGGTTCCCGGCTGGACCGAGTGGTTCCTCACGACTGTCGCCCACGCCACGCCTTTGGCCATCGCTGGCCTGGAGCGCGCGGCCATGGCGTTCGAGCAGCAACTGGACGTGGAGCGCAGAGCGCCTGCGGATGTGCAGGACGACAGCGCCGGCAAACTCGCCCTGGCCCGCGCCATCGCCGGCCCCAGCAGCGACAGCGAGTTGGTGCGCATCACCAGCGAGCGCGCTCACCGTCGCTATGGCGAGCGGCACATTCGCGCCCGCGTGGCCCAGGTGGCTGAGGTGCAGGCGCGCTTGCGCACCCTTCAGAACGAGGTTCATGCGATGGCCCAAGTGGTGCTGGCCCAAGCCCGCGCCCACGGCTGGCTGCCACCTTCATGGTGCGCGCGCATCGAGTCGGTGCACGCGCATCGCTGTGCCACGGTGGATGGCTTGGCGACGGGGCTGGCAATGGTTCACGAGGGCTTCGCTGCTTTGCCACGGCTGAGCGAAGACACGTCTGAGACCGCGCCAGTGCCGGTCCGCTGGGAAGACTGAATCTGGCCATGTCTGCCACCCCGGCCGACCACCCCTACCACCACCTGGACGGACTTGCCCCCGAATTGTGGCGCGGCTCGGTGGTCTGCAGTGGGGGCATCACCGAGGTCCGGATGGCCCAGGCCGCACATTGGCACGAGGCATTGCTGGCTGGCCGCCTTCCGGACGCGGAGCAGGACCTGGGGGACGCGCAGGCCAGTCATCCGCTGCGCGCATTGTTGTTCGAACTCGACCTGCTCACGCTGACGCAAAGCAACGCATCTCTGTCCAGCCAGATGATGCAGAGCCTGTTCTGGCACCTTGACAGCCTGATCGACGGTCCAGCCGACGAATCCCGCGCGCAGGCCATCGACCGCATGGCCGGAGAGTTCCGCGACAACTGGACGTTGCAGCGCCAAGGCTGGGAAGAAGCGCTGGCGCTGCTCAAGTCGCTGGGAGACCACTCACATCTGCTCTGGGACGACCTCAAGGGTCAGCTCAACCGCCGCGAATGGTCCGAGGCGCGGCGCATCGGCGGCTTGCTCGAACGCCTGCCTGCGTTGACCCAATTCATCCACGGCGTAGGCCGACGCCAGTTGGACACTCATCAACCCTTGGCGCGCACCCGCCAGCCCGACCCTCCGGCTTCGGTCCGCGCGGCGCCACAACCCAGCGACCACGACGAGCGTCGCCCTGAGCCCACCGCCGTGGACGGGGTGCACCGCTCCCGTTCAATCGCACGCATGACCGGCAGCGAAAGCCTGAACCTGACCCACCCGGTGTTGCGGCGCTTGTGGCGCGCGCGTTTTGCCGAG
This sequence comes from Hydrogenophaga sp., assembly GCA_044342265.1. Classification (GTDB taxonomy): domain Bacteria; phylum Pseudomonadota; class Gammaproteobacteria; order Burkholderiales; family Burkholderiaceae_C; genus Hydrogenophaga. Next base: position 1,696 of record JBIIQD010000590.1, read on the forward strand.
GCCCAGTTGCTGACCTACGACGATCGCGCGCGCACGCCCAAGCCCATCCCCAGGCCACAGCCCGACGGCGCGGCAGCGCGACAGCAAAACGCTCATCTGGGCCATGGGCCCATGATCGTGTGTCTGGACACCTCGGGTTCGATGCAAGGCGCACCGGAGAACGTGGCCAAAGCCTGCGTGCTGCAGGCCCTGCGCAGCGCCCATGCGCAAGACCGCGAATGCCTGCTGCTGGCGTTCGGCGGTCCGGATGAATTGCTCATGCGCCCCATGACCCGAGACCGTGCCGGGCTGGACGCTCTGCTGGACCTGATGGGTCAGGCTTTTGATGGCGGCACCGATGTGCAGACGCCCATCGAACGCGCCATCGAAACGCTTCAGCAACAAGGCTGGCAGGACGCCGACGTGCTGATCGTGACTGACGGCGAGTTTGGCCTCACCTCCGCCACGCTGGCGCAGCTGCGTCAGGCCAAGGAACAACTGGGCTTGAGGGTGCACGGCATCCTGATCGGCGACCGCGAGACCATCGGTCTGGTCGAAAGCTGCGACGCGCTGCACTGGGTGCGCGACTGGCGCCGCTATGGGCAGTCCAGCAAGGCGGCGGCCGAGGGCTTCTCCCCCGTCCACAGCCGCAGCCTGACAGCGATGTACTTTCCCAACGCTGTGCGGCGCTGAACGTGCGTTTTGCGCACTTCGTGACCGTTCCGAGGCCTGCGGGGAACCCAGCCCTTGCAATCCGGGTCCATGGCCCCACACTTCGCTGCGTTCGGATGGTCCGGACCGCGAGTGACCTGGAGGTACATGCCATGTGGAAACGTCTGTCGATGATCTGGTTGGCCGT
>JBIIQD010000591.1:0-2518 GCA_044342265.1 Hydrogenophaga sp.
CCGGAGGAAGGAAGACTCATTTACCCATGATCAAAGAAACCGCCCGCTGCGTCATGACGCGCACCAGTTGACCGCGATACTCGGCCGTTGCCTGCAAGTCGCTGTTGAATCGCGAAACATCAATGGGGACTCCACGAACGCTTTCTGATCGAAACGATGCGCGCAATGCAGTTTCGATCTCGGTGGCGCGAAAAGCGCAAGCGGCTGCGCCCGTGACAGCCACGCGTATGTGGCCGGCGAGTTCGCTCACCATCACGCCAACCAGCGCAAAGCGCGATGCAGGGTGCTTGAACTTGACATACGCACATCGGCTGGGAACTGCGAACTCCACCGACACGATCAACTCACCCGGCTCCAGCGCCGTGGTGAACAGTCCCAAGATGAAGTCCTCAGCCGCAATACGGCGCTTGTTGGTGACAACCACGCCGTCCAGAGCCAACAACGCCGCAGGCCAGTCGGCCGCGGGATCGTTGTTGGCCAGCGAGCCGCCGATGGTCCCTTGATGTCGAATCATGGGGTCGCCGATACCACCCGCCAGCTGAGACAGCGCTGGCACGGCCGATAGCACCAGCTCGGAAGACTCGACCTGTGCATGGGTGCTCATGGCTCCAATGGACAAGCGATTCGAATCGAGCGAGCGGATACCGTGAAGATCTGGTACCTGTCGCAGGTCGATCAGCGCATCGGGGCGAGCAAGCCGCTGCTTCAGCGAAGCCAGCAGCGTCTGCCCGCCCGCGAGGTAGCTGGCGTCGCCTTGGGTCGCGTGGGCCTGAACGGCATCGGCCAAGTTGCTGGCGCGGTGAAACTTGAATGGGTACATCGCTCGCTCCTCAAGCTTTCTGCCGGGACGCCACCAGGCGAACCGACTTGACGATGTTTTCGTAGCCGGTGCAGCGGCACAGGTTGCCTTCCAGGCCGTGCCGGATCGTCTCATCGTCGGGATGCGGATGGCGGCGCAAAAGGTCGATGACGCTCATCACCATCCCAGGGGTGCAAAACCCGCATTGCAGACCATGGCACTCGTGGAATGCCTGTTGCACGGGATGCAGGTCACCATTGGGCTCACGGATGCCCTCAATGGTGGTGACATTGCGCCCTTCGGCTTGCAGGGCCAGCACGTTGCACGACTTCACCGCCACGCCGTCAAGATGAACGGTACAGGCACCGCATTGAGCTGTGTCACACCCGCGATGAACGCCCTTGAGGTTCGCCGTTTCCCGCAGAAAATCGGAGAGCAAGGCACGCTCTTCGATATCGCCGCCAATCAGTTGGTCATTGACCTTGATCTCTATTCGCATGGTGAACGTACCCCGTGTTAAGAATCAGCGAGCCAACATCTGGCTGACGTCGATCGGCTTGGTCAAGTAGCCCACGTCGCGGGAGTACCTGACGTAGGTCTCCAGGTCGGCGTTTGTCACGGTCAGTTCGTACGGCAGCAGCACAGGCGTTCTGAAACCCAAATACTTGGCTTCAATGACGCGTGCTTCTTCGGTACGGGTCTTGATGAACTCAATGCTTTCTGCCAAGGCCTCGCGGAATGCGGTCACAGCGCGAGGATTGGCCGCGGCCCACTCACGCTGGGCGATCCACATACCACCCAGCACATTGGGGTTGACTTCGGCAACATAGTCCGCAAGGCGAAAGCCCACGTTGTCGTTGACGATGTTCGAACGGAAAGGCTCCAGCACGGCCACTGCGTCGACCGTGCCGCCCTTGAGCAAGTCCTTCATCTGAGGAAACGGTGTTTCCACAATGGTGACGCGGGACGGGTTCACACCTTTGTCAAGCAGCCACTTGCGGAACAGGACGTCGGCAATGCTGCGCAGTCCTGGAACGCCGACTCGCTTGCCTTCAAGATCTTTCGCACTGGTGGCTGTCACCCCTTGTTTCACCACCACGCTGAAGATGGCCGGACTTCTCACAAAACGCGTCGCTCCGGCAATGCCCACCAGTGGAAGGCCCGCGTCGACCGCGTCAATCAGCACCGTTGGGGTGCTCACTCCCACGTTCAGGTTGCCAGCGAGGATGGCCGACGGGATGTTCGAGATGATGGCCACTTTGGTCAGCGTGACGTCCAAGTTGCGCTTTTCGAAAAACCCCATGTCTTTGGCCACCAGAGCAGGCAGCCAGTCTCCTGCGGCCACATAGCCGAGGTTGATTTTGGTCGCTTGCGCGTGCGCCGACGTTGCGACCAAGGCAAACGAAAGCACGGCAAAGAGCCGCTTGAAAGCTTTGAACATTGAATGTCTCCTGTTGTGGAAGGTTACGGAAATCACCAAGCCGTGTGTCCGCCGTCAGCGGACACCACGGAGCCGGTCATGAAGGCGCTCTCGTCGCTGACGAGAAACGCGAGTACGTGAGCAATCTCTTCGGGAGTGGCGAAACGTTGAAGCAGCTGGCGCCCTGTGAGCTTGGACAACAGCAACTCGCGCTCATGGGCAGGAACCGACGCCAACAACCCTTGTGCCATGGGCGTGTCAATACCCCCGGGACACACCGCGTTGCAGCGAACATGGGG
>JBIIQD010000054.1:0-10008 GCA_044342265.1 Hydrogenophaga sp.
GGCACCATCATCGGCGCCGGTGTAGCGCTGCTGTTTGTATTCACCGGTCTGATCGGCGGCATGAGCTCGGTGTTTTCATCCACCTGGTCGTTTGTTGTCCGCCGTCCGTTCTTTCAACAGGCCAGGTTCATCGATTCGCGTGCATGGCGACTGGTGTATGCGCTGGGTCTGGTGCTAGGCGCGCTGATCTGGTGGCTTGGGTTTTCCGACGGCAGCCCCGGCGCGACCCGCGTCCCGGTCTGGCAGTTGTTGCTCGGCGGCATCCTGGTGGGCTATGGCGCCCGTTTGGGCAAAGGCTGCACTTCAGGACACGGAATCTGTGGTCTGGGCGCGCTGCAACTTCCCTCGCTGGGCGCAGTCCTGACCTTCATGGCGACCGCCTTCCTGGTGGCCAACCTGTTCAGGCACTTCGCATGAGCGGCTTCACCATGTCCCCACTCAAGGCCCTGGCGGTGCTGGTCAGCGGCGCCCTGTTCGGCTTTGGTCTGTCTCTGTCGACCATGATCCAGCCCGAGGTGGTGCTCAGTTTCCTGCGCTTCGAAGACCTGGGCCTGATGCTGGTGATGGGCGGTGCCGTGGTAGTCACTTTGCTGGCCTACCGCGTTGCGCCTCGCGTCATGCGGCAACCGCTGCTGGGGCGTCACTTCGACCGGCATGCCAGTGTCTGGAACCGCGACACCGTGGTCGGCGCGGCGCTGTTTGGTGCGGGATGGGGATTGTGCGGCGTGTGCCCCGGACCCGCCATCGCGGGGCTGGGCACAGGCAACTGGGACCTGCTCTGGGCACTGGCTGGCATCGCGGCGGGTGCGCTGATGCATGGCTGGCGCGCACGCACCTGAACGCTTCGTCGATGCCGCGAACCCACACCCGAAGAACTCAAGGACCACCATGTTGAACCGTCGTCTTTCGCTTGCCCTGCTGGCTGCCCCTGCCGTGTGGCTCACCGCATGCTCCAAGGAACCGACCGACAACAAAGCCGGCGCTGCGGCCAGCGCCGGCACCCCTATTGACAGCGCCCAGGCGTTCGACGTGGTGGCCAAAGAGGCCAAAGGCTTCACTGCGGGCGCGATGATGAGCGCCCAAACGGTATACGTCCTGTTCGACCCACAGTGCCCACACTGCAGCCACCTCTGGGAATCGGCACTGCCTCTGCTCAGCAAAGTGAAGTTCGTCTGGGTGCCGGTGGCCATCATCGGCCCCAAAAGCTTGCCGCAGGGCGCCGCACTGTTGCAATCGGCTCAGCCGATCGACGCCATGACCGCGCACGAGAAGTCATTGCTGGCGGGCCAGGGTGGCATGTCCGCCTCTGCCAGCATCCCGCCCGACATCGAGGTCGCGATCAAGGCCAACACCCAGTTGCTGAACCGGCTGGGCGCTGACTCGGTGCCTTTTCTTGTGGCCAAACAGGCGGGTACCGGGCAGGTCGTGACGCGAGCCGGGTCCATGGAAACAGCCGCCCTTGCCGCATGGCTGGGCATGCAGCTTTGAAACTTGGCAAGTTTCAGCCGTTCAGCTTGAACACCGACACCGCCTGAACCATGCGTTCGGCCTGTGTGTTCAGACTCTCTGCCGCTGCCGCGCTTTCTTCCACCAGCGCCGCGTTTTGTTGGGTGGCTTGATCAATCTGGACCACGGCCTGCTCCACTTGAGCCAAACCTGCACTTTGCTCGCTGGAGGCCAATGAGATCTCACCGACCACCTCGTTCACACTGCGGATCGACGTGACGATCTGTTGCATGGTAAGTCCGGCCTGGTCGGCCAGCGCGGCGCCCTTGGTCGCTGCGTCTACGCTGCTCACAATGAGACCTTTGATCTCTCCGGAGGCCTGGGCGCTGCGCTGTGCCAAGCCACGCACCTCTCCCGCCACCACGGCAAAGCCGCGTCCCTGCTCGCCCGCGCGTGCCGCTTCGACCGCGGCATTGAGGGCCAGGATGTTGGTCTGAAAGGCGATGCTGTCGATCATGCTGCTGATGTCTGAAATCTTTTGAGCCGACAGTTGAATGCCCTGCATGGTCTGAACCACCTGATCAACCACGGCACCACCTTTGGCAGCGACCTGGGAAGCGTCATTGGCCAACTGACTGGCCTGGCGAGCGCTGCTGGCGTTGAGCTGCACGTTGGAGCCCAACTCCTCCATTGACGCTGCCGTTTCTTCCAGCGCTGCGGCCTGTTGTTCGGTGCGGCGACTGAGGTCCAGGTTGCCGCTGGCGATCTGTGAGCTGGCGGTGGCCACCGCATCAGCCGACTCGCGCACGCCTTGCACCACATCAGCCAGCTGGCCTCTCATCGCCTCCAGCGCGCGTTCAAGCTGACCGATCACGTCAACCCGTTTTGCGTCAGCGCCTGCCACTGCCGACAGGTTGCCACTGGCAATGCGCTGTGCCAGCGAAGTGCATCGCCGCACGGGTCCATCAATGCTGCGCCAGACCTGTCCATACACCAGCACGACCAATGCTGTGGCAGCCAGCGTCATCAACACCATCACCTTCAGAGACAGGTCATGCATCGCATCGAACTCAGCCATCGAATCCGCCGCAAACTGGTTGCCTTTGCTCACAGTCTGATCGACGCCTTTGCGGTGCTCCTGGTAAATCGAATGCACGTCCTTCAGATTGCGCATGGCCTGCTCTCGGTCTGCGGCCAGGAGAGGCTTGAGAATTTGTTCTTCTGCCGCGGCGAAAAAGCGCACAGCCTCCACATGCTGCGGCCCCAGCAGGTATTGCTCCAGCCCGTACGGTGGGTTGGTCTGCCAGTGACTTACGCGCGACTCATACTCCCCCTTGAGCCTTTGAATCTGGCGCTGCGCCTCTTGCGCCTGCATGGTGCCTTCAATCGCCTGGGAGAGCACCAACCGGGTCTCAACCAAGTACATGGGCGGTGGCAAGATATCGGCCACGACGTCTTTCGACACGAACACCTTGTCCGCGCTCTGATCCATTCGACCTTGCACCCAATGGCTCTGAAACGCCACGCCCAACGCCGCCAGCACACCAATGGCGCCAAGCAGCAAGATGGACGATCGCAACGATCTGAACATGGCAACACTCCTTGTGATTCCGCGGTGGGCAGGCCAGCTCCCTTGCGCGCCTTCCCCGTCATGACCTATCGTCTGTTTTTTTCCCCGGCTTGAATGCTCAAGTAACACCAGCTTTACCAAGCAATTCGGCGCCTGCGAAGTCGCGCCATCGACAACGCCTTTGTGCCCTTCCCATGGAACTGTTGACCCTCGCCCTCCTCTTTGCCGTATGCGGGTTCTTGCTCAAGACCCTTGAGCAGCGTCAACGCATCGCGCTCTTATCTAGCCGACTCAGTGCGTTCCAGATCGAAAAACTCATGGAGCGGCTTCATGCGGGCTACCAGCGAGCGCTGGGGGAAAGCGATGCAGAGCGCAGGGCCGACGTCTGGCCGCAGCACAAGGGCACCGAACGCGAGCTCGCGAGTCAGTTTCAACAAGTGGCGGAGAAATTTGCTCAAGCCGACCCGAACCACACCCGTATCAACCACAACCCCTTGCCGTTTGCACACCGCTGGTTGCCCGGACTGCTGGCGCCGGGGTTCGATGCGCGCGAGCTGTTGCAACTGCACGCACGAGGCATTGAGCGCACCGTCGCCAATGACGATCATCTATTGCCAGCCGACCGGGCCCGCACCTTGCTGGCCGAGCTGTACCTGATGCAGCACAGCTGCCACTGGTTCTGCCGCTCGCGCACCCTCGCATCGGCGCGCCTTCTTGCCCGCCACCAGACCAGCCATTCGCAGGCGCTGCAAGCAGCATCTCCCGCCACCCGACAGGCCTATCAGACCCTCACTGGCGTATCGGCGTCAAATCCCTGATCATTCATCCCATGAGATTCCTCCACACCATGCTGCGCGTCGGCAACCTCCAGCGCTCGATCGACTTTTACACCCAGGTACTGGGCATGCAACTGCTGCGCACGTCCGAGAACCCCGAGTACAAGTATTCGCTCGCTTTTCTTGGGTTCGATGGCGGCAACCCCGGTCAGGCGGAGATCGAGCTGACCTACAACTGGGGCGTCGAGCACTACGAGCTCGGCTCCGCGTATGGTCACATTGCCCTCGGCGTGCCGGACGCGTATGCCGCCTGCGACAAAATCAAGGCCAGCGGTGGCAACGTCACGCGAGAGGCCGGTCCGGTCAAAGGCGGCAGCACGGTGATCGCCTTTGTCACCGACCCCGACGGCTACAAGATAGAGCTGATCCAGCGGGCCGACATGCAAGCCGGACAGGGTCTGCGCTGAAACAATCGGCGCTGAGCCAGCCAAGCATCCAAAGAAAAAGCCCGCAGCAGCGGGCTTTTTCTTTGGGAAGCGCGACGACTTATGGAGCGATCACCACTTCCACGCGCCGGGCTTCGGCATCGTTGCCGGTGCCCGTCGCCGTTTCAGGCTTTTTGAGCTCGATCGCGGAATCGGCCACGCCCGAGGCCTTGAGCGCGTCGCGCACGGCAAAGGCACGCAGTTTGGCCAGTTCGGCGTTCTTGGCTGGATCACCGGTCGAATCGTGGAATCCGGAGATCACCAGCTTCTTGCCCGCGTTGCCCGCAGCAATCGCGTCGCCCAGCGCCGCCACGGCGCCTGGCGCCAGCTCGGACTTGCCCGAGGCAAAGTAGAACTTCACGACACCGTTTTCCACCACCACGCTGGCGTCGTCCTTGCCAGCAGCGGCTGCATCCGTCACCGGCGCTGTAGCCACCACGGCGGGCGCCGCTGGCGCCTCGGCGGCTGGGGCGGGCGCCGCAGCAGCAGGCGCTGCCTTTTTTTCAGCAAACGAACGGGTCTTCTGCAGCGCCACGCCGATCACCAGACCGACCACCAGCACCAGCACTGCAATCAGCACCGCCGCAACGATGCGGCCTTCTTGTTGCTTTTCGTCTTGAAACGACATGGCTAAACACTCCGTGAAGAATAATGAGGGATTAGAAACCGCTGACGCCTGCCATGCTTCATATGTGAAGAGGGCGCAAACAACCCTACATTCTAAATGGCCGCACCCCGCGATCCCGTGCTCCCACCCGCGCCGCGCTGCCCCGCGCCCAAAACCTGGGAGCCTTCCCAACGCGACGGTGCAAAGATGATGGCCGACACCATGGCGCAATGGCGCTCGATGGGACCGCGCGCGGACCTCTGGGTCTTCGGCTACGCGTCCCTCGTCTGGCGCCCCGAATTCGAAGCCGCTGAACAGCGCATTGCCCGCGTCCATGGATTCCACCGCTGCCTGAACATGGCCAGCCGCGTCAACCGTGGCACGCCCGAGTGCCCGGGCCTGGTCTTTGCGCTCATGGCCGGGGGCAGCTGCACCGGCATGGCGCTGCGCCTGCCACGCGACCAGGTCGAGACCAGCATGCCAGCGCTCTGGGCGCGCGAAATGCCCAACCCGGTCTATGACCCCAAGTGGCTGCTGTGCCGCACGGCACAAGGTCCCGTGCGCGCCCTGGCCTTCACGCTCTCTACCAGAAGCCCCAACCACACCGGGCCACTGAGCGATCGCCAGTACCGCGACATCTTCAAGCATTCGCGCGGCCGCTACGGCACGACGCTCGACTACGCGCGCCAGACGCTGGCCGGGCTGCGCGCCCACGGGATCGAAGACCGCACGCTGGCCCGCATCCTCACACTCGCCGATGATCTTTGACCTGGCTCCTATACTGACCCCATGAACATCGCCGACCTGCGCAAGAGCTACGAAAAAGCCGAACTCAGCGAAGACGCCTCACACGGCGACCCTCTCAAACAGTTTGAACAATGGCTCAACGAGGCCATCAGCAGCAAGGTGCCCGAGCCCAACGCCATGACCCTGGCCACTGTCGGCGCCGACCTGCGACCGACCACCCGCGTGGTGCTGATCAAGGGGTATGACGAACGCGGCATCGTCTGGTACACCAACTACCAGAGCCAGAAAGGCCAGCAACTGGCCGGCAACCCTTACGCGGCGCTGCAATTCCACTGGGTCGAGCTAGAGCGACAGGTGCGCATCGAAGGCATCGTCGAGAAGGTCAGCGACGAGGAAAGCGACGCCTATTTTCACAGCCGCCCGCTGGATAGCCGCATTGGCGCCTGGGCCAGCCCACAAAGCGAAGTCATCGACAGCCGCACTGTGCTGGTCACCAACGCCGCCAAGTACGGTGCGCAGTTCTTGTTGAACCCGCCCCGCCCACCGCACTGGGGCGGCTACCGCCTTAAGCCCGACACCTGGCAGTTTTGGCAGGGCCGCAGAAGTCGGCTGCACGACCGGCTGCGGTACTCGCCGCAAAAAAATGGCGCTTGGCTGCGGGAACGGCTGGCGCCTTGAGGGCCAACTGACCCTACAAGTAGCAGACGCTCCCTTTGCGGGCACCGTGCACACCACCCATCAATACCAACCTGAACCGGAGCCGCAGCATCCTCGCCGCGACCTGGAGCTCCCTGGTCAGGTCGAAGAGGTCGCTTAGGCCCAGAGCACTTTCTGCTTGTTCTGATACCACTTGTCCATCTGCGGCTCGGCCATCTTCTCGATGCGCGCGCGCTTGATTTTCATGGTGGGCGTGAGACAACCGTTTTCGATGCTCCAGGGCTCCTGGGCAATCACGATCATCTGCAGTTGTTCGTAGTCGGCCACCTTGGCGTTGACGTCTTTGAGCAGCTGGCTGAATTCCTGCTCGACCTCTTTGCGCAGGGTCGGGTCGTTTTGGCGCGGGCGCAGCGTTTCGGACAGCACCACCATGGCGTAGGCTGATGGCTGACCGACACCCGAGACGATGGACAGCTCGACCATGGGATGGGCGTTGATGCGGTTTTCAATCGGCGCAGGCGCCACGTACTTGCCTTTGGCGGTCTTGAACTGTTCCTTGGCGCGACCGGTGATCTTGAGCAGGCCGTCGGCGCGGATTTCGCCGAGGTCGCCGGTGCGGAAAAACCCGTCTTCGGTGAAGCACTGGGCGTCCAGCTCGGGCTGCTTGTAGTAACCCACCAATACACCGGGCGACTTGATCTGGATTTCGCCTTCGGGGCTGATGCGCGCCTGCACACCGGCCTGCGCTACGCCCACGTAGCCGGCCGCGCTTTGGCCGGGTTTGGACATGAACGAGTAGGCGTAGTCTTCGGTCATGCCATAGCCTTCAAGCAGGTTCAGGCCCAGGCGCTTGTACCAGTCGATCAGGTCGGACGGGATCGGCGCCGAACCGCTGCCGGCCATCTGTGCATGGTTCAGGCCCAGGCCGGTGAGCACCTTGCGTTTGACGATGCCGCCCAGAATGGGGATGCTGAGCAAGCGGTCGAGCTTTTTGGGCGGCATCTTGGCGAACACGCCTTGCTGGAACTTCAGCCACAGGCGCGGCACCGAAATGAAGGCGGTTGGGCGGGCGCGCTGCAGGTCGGCGACAAAAGTGTCCAGCGATTCGGCAAAAAAGATATGGACATTGCCACGAACAAAGGCGGCGCTTGAGATCCAGGCGCGTTCAAAGATGTGCGCCAGCGGCAGATAGGACAACAAACGCAGCTCGCCCTTTACCTGCGCGGCCAGCTCGGTGGCCATGCCAGAGGCTGCCGCCGAGGCGTGGGCAAAGTCGTGCATCACGCCCTTGGGGGTGCCGGTCGAGCCGGAGGTATACATCAGCAGCGCCAGATCGCCAGGCGCGCGCAAGGGTTTACCTGCCAGGGGCGCGGTGCGCGCGGTGACCTTGTCCCAGGTGTCAAAGTCGGTCTCGGGCGCGAGCGGGAAGGCAATGCATGGCAAGCCGGCAGGCACGCCCGGCGCCTGGTGGGGCCACGTGTCGAGCTTGCCGACAAACAGCAGGCTGGCTTCGCTGTGAGTAAGCACAAACTTGACGGTGTCAGCGGTTTCGGTCGGGAAGATCGCCACCGTGGTGTAACCGGCCATCCAGATGGCGATCTCGGCCATCATGAAATGGGCGCAGTTCTTCGACAGGATGGCAACGCGCGAGCCCGGGGCAAAACCTTGGGCCTTGAGGTGCGCGGCCATGCGGCGCGACTGGTCCATCACCTGGCCCCAGGTGTAGTCCACCACTTGAGCGCCGCCGGTGGGCTGTGTCAGGAACACATGACTGGCCAGCGCCGTTTCGTGGTCGTAGATGTGGTCGAGCAGCAGCTTGGTCGTCGCCATGAAAGTCTCCGTTTCGGGGTTTGTTGGCATGCATTGGAAGCCAAATTGTGGCTTTGCGCATGGTGGCAAACACCCATGCCCACGTCGAGCTGGGTGAACTGGCCGCTGCAAAGGCTTGAAAACGCGCTTGACCCTTGCGCTGCAGCAAGAGGGCAGTTACAGACTACAGACGAACCCGTGAACCCCTTCACGTTTCAAGGATCCTGCTCGCTTTCCTTTGCGCATTTCCCCCTTGACAATCGCGTGCTCGCAGTACAGTTGGTCGCTTTCTGACAGTTGGCAGAGCCTTTCTCTGCGACTTGCGCTGCGCCGCATGAACCCCGGTCGTTCCTTTCCCACTTTCTCGAATATTCTCAGGCAGCAGGCTTCCCAGCACGCGAGCAAGCTTGCGCTGGGTTTCCTGGCGCCTGACCTGTCGTGCGCTGACACCCTGTCATTTGAGCAGCTGTCGTCCGATTCGCACGCCATCGCCTCTCGCATGCTTGAAACACTCCAGCCGGGAGATCGCGTGCTGTTGGCGTTCGACAATGAACTGGATGCAGCGCTCCTGTTCTGGGCCTGCCTGGTGGCCGGTGTGATTGCCGTTCCCGCTCCAGCGCCCGACATGCGTCGATCCAAGACAGGTTGGAAAAGGCTCGCATCAATGTGCCAGGACGCACAGGTGTCTATGGCGTTCACCCGTGACGAGCATGTGACCGCTGCCCGTGCGCATATGCCCGAAGTCTCTTGGTCCACGCTCCAGGAACTGGGCCACCAGCGCAGCAGGGGCACCGAGGGCACTCCAGCGAACCGTGACGCTGAGGTGCAGATGGACAGCGAGGGAAACGGGATCGCGTATCTTCAGTACACATCAGGCTCTACCGGACAACCCAGGGGCGTGGTGATCACCCACGCCAACGCTTTGGCTCAGTGTGAGGCGCTGTGTGCCGCAGAGCCGATCGATGCCAACAACCGTTCGTTGATCTGGTTGCCCTGGTTTCACGACTATGGGCTGGTCCACGCGCTGCTGATGCCCGTGTACACCGGTGCCACGTCTTATCTGATGTCGACCCAGCAGTTCTTGCTGCGCCCGCTGCGCTGGCTGGAAGCCGTTGCGCGGCATGGCATCACGCACTGCGGCGCACCGGACTTTGCCTACGAGGCCTGCGTACAGGCACTCGCCAAACAACCCGACTGGAACCATCGCCTGGACCACTGGCAGCTGGCGACCTGCGGCGCTGAGCCGATCCGCGAACGCACGCTGGCACGCTTTGCGCAGGCGTTTGAACCCTTGGGTTTTGGTCCGAATGCGTTCGCGCCGTCGTACGGCCTGGCAGAGGCGGTGCTCGCGGTGTCGATGGGCAGTTCACGCTCCAAGCCGGTCGTCATCCAGGTCGATGGGCAGCAGCTGGAACACACCGGCAAAGTGCTGGAGCTGCCGAGCAGCGCCACAGAGGGCAAGCGTTTGGTGGGCAGCGGCTGGGTGTTGCCAGGGCTGCAGGTGCAGATTGTCGATCCACATACTGGCACTGTTTGTGGGCCTGACCAAATGGGCGAGATTTGGGTGCGGGGTGCCAGCATAGGCGGTGCTTACTGGGGGCAGCCGGCGGCTTCGCTCCAGCGGTTCGGTGGGTTGCTGTCCACGGCAGCGGACCCGGAACAGCCTTTCCTGAAGACGGGAGACTTGGGTTTCTTCAAGGGCAAGGAGCTGTTCGTGGCCGGTCGCCTGAGCGACCTGATCGTGGTTCATGGCCGCAACATTCACCCCCAGGATCTGGAAGCAACAGCGCAAGCTGTTTCCCCATGGATCCGAGACCAAGGCGTGGTGGCGGTGGCCGTCGAGCACGCTGGCCGCGAGCAGGTGGTCTTGCTCGTCGAGTGCCGCAGGCAGATGCCCGAAGCCGATCTGGC
>JBIIQD010000592.1:0-2517 GCA_044342265.1 Hydrogenophaga sp.
CCGCGCGACCCGGCCGCATTCGCCGCGCTGATCGACGAGCGCACCAAGGCCATCTACTGCGAATCCATCGGCAACCCGCTGGGCAACGTGACCGACATCGGCGCGCTCGCGAAGGTGGCCCACGCGGCCGGCGTGCCGCTGATCGTGGACAACACGGTGACCAGCCCCTACCTGTGCCGCCCGTTCGAACACGGCGCCGACATCGTGGTGCACTCGCTGACCAAATACCTGGGCGGCCACGGCACCACCATCGGTGGCGCCATCGTCGACAGCGGCAAGTTCCCGTGGGCACAGCACAAGGCGCGCTTCAAGCGCCTGAACGAACCCGACGTGAGCTACCACGGCGTGGTCTACACCGAAGCGCTGGGCGCGGCGGCCTATATTGGCCGTGCGCGCGTGGTGCCGTTGCGCAACATGGGCGCGGCGCTTTCGCCGATGAACGCGTTCCAGATCCTGCAGGGCATTGAGACGCTGGCGCTGCGCATGGACCGCATCTGCGAGAACGCGGTCAAGGTCGCCGCGCACCTGCAGAACCACCCCAAGGTGGCCTGGGTCAACTACGCCGGTCTGCCCGGCCACAAAGACCACGCGCTGGTGCAGCAGTACATGGGTGGGCGCGCTTCCGGCATCATCAGCTTCGGTCTCAAGTCCAGCGACGCGATCGCGGCAGGCACCCGCTTCCAGGACGCGCTGCAACTCTTCACCCGTCTGGTGAACATCGGCGACGCCAAGTCGCTGGCCTGCCACCCGGCCACCACCACGCACCGCCAGCTCAACCCGGACGAGATGAAGAAGGCCGGCGTGAGCCCCGACATGGTCCGCCTGTCGATCGGCATCGAACACATCGACGACCTGATGGCCGATCTGGAACAGGCGCTCGCCAAGGTGTGACCGGGACCGCCATGGCCTCGCAAGCGGAGTGATGGCGGTGCTGCGCACGGCAGGTATCTGGCTGGGCCTGGGGGCGCTGGTGTACCTCGTGTTGTGCGCGGCGCTGTACTTCTTTCAGCGCTCCCTGCTGTACTTCCCGCAACCCGCGCGGGGCACTGCTTCGTCGATGGAGCTGAGCGTGCCCGGCGCCCGGTTGCAGGTGTCGCTGCAAGAGCGCAGCGGATCGCGGGCGGTGCTGTATTTCGGCGGCAATGCCGAGGACGTGTCGGCCAGCCTGCCCGAGCTGGCGGCTGATTTCCCCGACCAATCGGTGTACGCCCTGCATTACCGCGGCTATGGGCGCAGCACCGGCCAAGCCACCGAGGCGGCGCTGCAGGCGGACGCGCTGGCGCTGTTCGACCACGTCGCCCGCATCCGAACCGACATCACTGTGATCGGCCGCAGCCTGGGCAGCGGTCTGGCGGTGTCGCTGGCCGCCCAGCGAACGTTGAGCCGCCTCGTGCTGGTGACACCCTATGACAGCATCGAAGCGGTGGCCGCCCAGCACTACCCGCTGTTTCCGGTGCGCTGGCTGATCCACGACCGGTTCGATGCCGCAGCCCTTGCGCCGCGGGTTAGGGCGCCCACCACCGTGATCGTGGCCGAGCGCGACGAGGTGATCCCCCGGGCCCGCACCGATGCACTGGTCAGCCGCTTTGCGCCCGGGGTGGTGCGGTTGGTGGTGGTGCCGGGCGCAGGCCACAACACGCTGGATGGCCGCCAAGACTACGACGCGGCACTCTCAGGACGGCCCTAAGGCTGACGGAGGCGATCTGAACACAGACCGTCAACGTTCGTCGTAGCTCACCACCAGGTGGTCTGAGGTCGGCCGCGCCTGGCAGCTCAGCACAAATCCCTTGTCGGTTTCCCAGGGTTCCAGCGTGAAGTTCTTCTCCATCTGCACGCTGCCCTCCATCACCTTGGCGCGGCAGGTGCAGCAGACGCCGCCCTTGCACGACCAGGGCAGGTCCAGGCCTGCGTTCAGCGCCACGTCGAGCACCTTCTCGTCCTTGCCCATGCGCAGCGGGTGGGGCTTGCCGTCGAGCACCACCGTCAAGGCGACTTCGCCGTCGGTGCGCAGGGCCGGGTGGCCCAGCACAGCGGTCTTGCGCTGATCCGCAGGCAGGGCTTCGAGCGTGGGCGAGGTGAAGCGCTCGGTGTGCACCCGGTCGGGCCGCACGCCGGCGTCGAGCAGCGCCTTCTCGGTCGCTTCGATCATGGCCTCGGGTCCGCAGACGAACACCTCGTCCATGCTGCCCACTGGCAGCAGCGCCGCGATGATCTCGCGCACCTTGTCGCCGTCGATGCGACCTTGCAGCAGCGGGACTTCTTGCGCCTGGCGCGAGAGCACGTGGATCAGCGTGAGACGACCCGGGTAACGGTCCTTCAGGTCTTGCAGCGCTTCGTTGAACATCACGCTGGCCATGCGGCGGTTGCCGTAGACCAGGGTGAACTTGGCGTTGGGCGACTCCTCCAGCGTGCTGGCCATGATGGACAGGATGGGTGTGATGCCCGAGCCAGCGGCGAACCCCACGCGGTGCAAGGCGCGCGGCTTGTGGATGGTGAAGCGACCGTCGGGCGGCATGG
>JBIIQD010000055.1:0-9991 GCA_044342265.1 Hydrogenophaga sp.
TCGTAGTAGCCGTGGCTCAGCACGTAGGTGCCGATCATGATGCGGCGCTGCACCTCGGGCCCGAAGCCTTCGCTGCGCGACTTCTTGTACATGTCGGTCAGGTCGTCGAACTTTGCGGCGCGGTGACCGAACTTCACGCCATCGAAACGGCTGAGGTTCGACGAGGCTTCGGCGGGCGCGATGATGTAGTAGACGGGAATCGACAACTGGGTGCGCGGCAGCGAGATGTCGACCAGCGTGGCACCGAGGTTTTCGTATTCGCTGAGCGCGGCACGCACGGCGGCCAGCACATCGGGCGCACAACCTTCACCTAAGAACTCCTTGGGCAAACCGATGCGCAAGCCCTTGAGCGGTTGTGCGGCGCTGGCGCCGTCACGAGGTCGTCCGAGCAGGCGCGAATAGTCCTCGGCCGGGTGGTCCAGGCTGGTGGAGTCGCGGTCGAGGTCGGGCCCGGCCATCACGCTCAGCAACGTGGCGCAGTCGGCGGCGCTGCGCGCCATGGGGCCGGCCTGGTCGAGGCTCGAGGCAAACGCGACCATGCCGTAGCGCGAGCAGCGGCCGTAGGTGGGCTTGATGCCGGTGATGCCGGTGAAGCTGGCGGGCTGACGGATCGAGCCGCCGGTGTCGGTGCCGGTCACGGCGGGCGCCAGGCGCGCGGCCACGGCCACGGCCGAGCCACCCGAAGAGCCGCCGGGCACGCGCTCGGTGTCCCAGGGATTGCGGGCCACACCGTAGGCGGAGTTCTCGTTGCTGCCGCCCATGGCGAACTCGTCGCAGTTGAGCTTGCCCAGGGTCACGGCGCCCGCAGCGGCCAGCTTGGCAACCACGGTCGCGTCGAAGGGGCTCTTGTAGCCTTCGAGCATCTTGCTGCCGGCTGTGGTGGGGAAGCCCTGGGTGACGAAGATGTCCTTGTGCGCCAGCGGCACGCCCAGCAGCGGTCCGCGCTCGCCAGCAGCGATGCGGGCATCAGCGGCTTGGGCCTGCGCGAGCGTCAGCTCTTCGTTGAACGCGAGGTATGCGCCCAGGTGCTGGTGCTGCTTGGCGCGCGCCAGCAATGCCTGCGCGGCTTCGACGCTGGAGGTCTTCTTGTCGGCAATGGCGGCGGCCAGTTCGGCCACGCCCAGATGGTGCAAGTCCTTCATTCGATCACCTTGGGCACGAGGAACAGGCCGCGCTCGACGGCGGGCGCGCTCTGCTGGTTGGCCTCGCGGTTGTTCGGCTCGCTGGCCACGTCCGGGCGCAGGCGCAGGCTGACGTGGTCGATCACGGCGGTGGGGTGGGCCAGGGGCTCGACCCCGGTGGTGTCGACCGCCTTCATCTGCTCGACGATGTCGAAAAAGCCGTTGAGCTGAGTCAGCATGCGCTCGGTCTGGGCCGGGGCAAGCTCTAGGCGCGCAAGATTGGCAATGCGCCCAATATCGGTCAGGGTCAGGGACATGACGGGGTGTTGAAACGGTGTCGATAGGGAATCAGACCCTGGCGCGGTTGCCAGCCGACTGAAACGGCCTGTAAGAGATGATTTCGCCCCCGTTTGGTGCAGTTATGCACAGGGGATACGGTATTATCCAAGGTTTGGCGATCCTGACTGGCTTTCGGGCTGTTTTTGTCGCTGAATCAAAGACTTAACCGGATTCAATCCCGACCCGTTCCCGGCGACAGCCCCCCGAAGTGGCGGCTGTGCCCCACAGGATTTTTCGCACCATGTTTGAAGCGTTCCGTCGGAGTTTCTCGACCGACCTGGCCATTGACCTTGGCACCGCCAATACCCTGATCTACGTCCGCGGCAAAGGCATCGTGCTCGACGAGCCGTCGGTGGTCTCGATCCGCCACGAAGGTGGCCCCCAGGGCAAGAAGACGATTCAGGCCGTGGGCCACGAGGCCAAGGCGATGCTGGGCAAGGTGCCGGGCAACATCGAGGCGATTCGCCCGATGAAAGACGGCGTGATCGCCGACTTCACTGTGACCGAACAGATGCTCAAGCAGTTCATCAAGATGGTGCACCCGCGCTCGATGTTCAAACCGAGCCCGCGCATCATCATCTGCGTACCCTGCGGCTCCACACAAGTCGAGCGCCGCGCCATCCGCGAATCCGCCCTGGGTGCCGGCGCCTCCGAGGTGTACCTGATCGAAGAACCCATGGCTGCGGCGATCGGCGCCGGTCTGCCGGTGTCCGACGCATCGGGCTCCATGGTGGTGGACATTGGCGGCGGCACGACCGAAGTGGGCGTGATCTCGCTCGGCGGCATGGTCTACAAGGGCAGCGTGCGCGTGGGCGGTGACCGTTTCGACGACGCCATCATTGCCTACATCCGCCGCAACTACGGCATGCTGATTGGCGAGCCCACCGCCGAAGCGATCAAGAAGAACATTGGCTCGGCCTTCCCTGGCAGCGAGGTCCGTGAAATGGAGGTCAAGGGCCGCAACCTTTCGGAGGGCGTGCCGCGCAGCTTCACGATCTCCAGCAATGAGATCCTCGAAGCCCTGACCGACCCGCTCAACAGCATCGTCTCGGCAGTCAAAAGTGCGCTGGAACAGACGCCACCTGAGCTGGGTGCCGACATCGCCGAGCGGGGCATGATGCTGACCGGCGGTGGTGCGCTGCTGCGTGACCTGGACCGCCTGCTGGCCGAAGAAACCGGCCTGCCGGTGCTGGTGGCCGAAGAGCCGCTGACCTGCGTGGTGCGCGGCTGCGGGATGGCCCTGGAGCGCATGGAGCGCCTGGGCACCATTTTCACCAGCGAATAAGCGTGCGCCGGCTCACCGGCCCCACCCAGAGCCCATCCTGACATGCCATTGGGCACACTGGACCGCACGCCTCCCCCGTTTTTCAAACAGGGCCCATCGGCGTTGTCCAAACTGATGGTGTTCAGCGCTGTTGCGCTGTTCCTGATGGTCGCGGACACCCGATTTGGTATCACGGCGCCATTGCGGGCAGCGCTTGCCACCGCTTTGTATCCGCTGCAATGGGCTGTGCTCAGACCGGTGGGTGCCATCGGGCAGGCGGGTGGCTATTTCACCAGCCTGCACACCGCTCAGCAAAGCGAGGCCACAGCGCGACAGCAACTGGCCTCGCAGGCCGATCGCGCGCTCCAGGTTGAGCAACTGACGCTGGAAAACCAGCGCCTGCGCGAATTGCTGGCGATGCGCGAGCGCATCGTGGCGCCGACCACCGGTGCCCAGGTGTTGTACGACGCCGCTGATCCGTACTCGCGCAAGGTGGTGATCGACCGCGGCCAAACCCATGGCATCGTGGCAGGCTCGCCCGTGATCGACGACAGTGGTGTGCTGGGCCAGGTGACGCGCGTCTACCCGCTGGTGTCGGAAGTGACCATGCTGATTGACCGCGACCAGGCAATACCCGTTCTCAATACCCGCACCGGTGTGCGCAGCGTGGTCTACGGTCAGCCCGGCACCGATGGCGACGGCCTGGAGCTGCGCTACACGTTGGCGAATGCCGACATCAACGAAGGCGACCTGCTCACGACCAGCGGTGTGGACGGTGTGTACCCACCCGGTCTGCCCGTGGGCCGGATCACCAAGGTGGAACGGCGTGCCGAGTCGTCGTTCAACCGCATCAACTGCGCGCCCGTGGCGCGCATGCAGGGGGCGTTGCACGTGCTGGTGCTGGCGCCTGTGGGGCCATCGCTGCCCGCGGTACCGGTCGCGGCGCCAACAACCGCCAGTGACCCCGAAAAAGAACCGGCACAAACAGCGTCTCGCCGTCGGAGGACGCCATGATCATGCGCCCTGGCCAGCAGTTGCTGCTGCCGGCCAATCCGGTCTTCATCTGGGCCAGTTTGCTGGTGGCCCTGTCGATGAACGTCTTGATGAACATCGGGCTCTGGGGGCGCGCGGCCTGGGTGCCGGACATGCTGGTGGTGGCGCTGGTGTTCTGGAGCGTGCATCAGCCACTTCGCATAGGAGTCGGTGCCGCTTTCGTTTTCGGCCTGTTCATGGACGTGCAACAAGGGGCCTTGCTGGGACAGCACGCGCTGGCTTACACGGTGCTGGGCTTTTTCTCGGTCTTTATGCACCGTCGCCTGTTGTGGTTCGACGTGCCCACCCAGGCGGTGCAGGTGTTGCCCCTGTTCGCAGCTGCGCACCTGCTGGAGCTGCTGGTGCGGTTGATCGCCGGCGGCAGTTTCCCGGGGTGGGACTATCTGCTGGCGCCCGTCATCGAGGCGGCATTGTGGCCGGTGGCCAGCGTGATGTTGTTGGCGCCCCAGCGCAGAGCACCCGACCCGGACGACAATCGCCCACTGTAATGATCCCTTTACGCTCGACCGCCGCGCGGGCCTTTGCCCTCCAAGGGGCCTGTGTTGCCTTGAGAGGGCCTGGCAGCGAAGCGACTTTCACTGCGACCATGCAGATGCGCCATGACCGAACTGCGTAACGTCGAAGCCGACCTGGCGCAGTTCCGCACCCGGGTGCTGGTGGCCGGCTTGGTGGTGCTGTTTGCGTTTCTGCTGCTGGCAGCGCGCATGGTGTACCTGCAGGTGTTGCGACACGACGACCTGGACGCACAGGCAGAGAGCAACCGAACGGCTGTGCTGCCCGTCGTGCCCAACCGGGGTCAGGTGCTGGATCGGTATGGGCGCGTACTGGCCACCAACTTTTCAGCCTACACGCTGGAGATCACCCCGTCACTGGTGCAAGACCTTGAGGACACGATCGACGCACTGGGACAGCTGGTCAACATCGAGCCGCGCGACAAACGCCGCTTTCGCAAACTGCTGGACGAGTCGCGCAGCTTCGACTCGCTACCCATCCGCAGCCGCCTGACTGACGATGAGGTCGCCCGTTTCACGGCCCAGCGCTATCGCTTCCCGGGTGTGGACGTGCGCGCCCGCCTCATTCGCCACTACCCGCACGGCGAGATCGGCAGCCATGTCATCGGCTACATCGGTCGCATCAACCAGCGCGAAAAGGAAGACATCGAGGAGTGGCCAGAAGAAGAGCAGGCCAATTACCGTGGCACCGACTACATCGGCAAGCTTGGCGCCGAGCAGAGCTACGAACGCGAACTCCACGGGTTGACGGGTTTTGATCGGGTCGAAACATCGGCCGGGGGGCGCGCTGTGCGCTCGCTGGCCAACACGCCGGCCACCCCTGGCAACACCGTGGTGCTATCGATCGACATCAAGCTGCAGAAGCTGGTCGAAGACATGTTTGGCGACCGTCGCGGCGCCCTGGTGGCGATCGATCCTCGCAACGGCGAGATCCTGGCCTTTGTCAGCAAGCCGACCTTTGACCCCAACCTGTTTGTCGAGGGCATTGACTCGGAGAACTGGAAGCTGCTCAATGAATCGCTGGAGAAGCCGCTGCTCAACCGGGCGCTTCGAGGCACCTACCCGCCGGGATCGACCTACAAACCCTTCATGGCGCTGGGCGCGCTGGAGACCGGCACCCGCAGCGCGGGCGCCATCGTCAACGATCCCGGCTACTGGATGTTCGGCAACCACCGGTTCCGCAGCCACGGCGACGGCGGCCTCGGGGCCGTCGACATGTACCGCAGCATCGTCAAGTCCAGCAACACCTATTACTACTCGCTGGCCAATGACATGGGGGTCGACACCATGCACGACTTCATGGCGCCACTGGGTTTTGGCCAGATCACAGGCATCGACCTGCGCGGCGAGGTACGCGGCGTGCTGCCCAACCAGGCCTGGAAACGCAACACGTACAAGCGCCCCGAGCAGCAAAAATGGTACGCCGGCGAGACCATTTCGCTGGGCATTGGGCAGGGTTACAACAACTTCACCATGCTGCAGGTGGCCCATGCGATGGCCACGCTCACCAGTGGGGGCATCAAGTACCCACCGCACCTGACCATGGCGACTGAAAACGTGGTGACCCGCGAGCGCACGCCGTTGAAGACCGAACCGCCAGTGAATCTGGGCTACAAGCCCGAGCACATCGACGTGGTGCTGCGCGCCATGCATGGCGTCACCACAGAGGGGACGTCCACCCGGGTATTTGCCGGCGCAGGCTATGCCAGCGGCGGCAAGACCGGCACTGCACAGGCGGTGACCATCGGTCAAAAAGACCGTTACGACGCCCGCAAGCTGGAAGAGCATCAGCGCGACCATTCACTCTACGTGGCGTTTGCACCGCTGGAGCGCCCCACGGTGGCGCTGGCTGTGGTCGTGGAAAACGCTGGCTTTGGGGCGGCCCACGCGGCGCCGATCGCGCGCCGCGTGTTCGACTACCTGCTGATGGACCACTACCCCAACCCGCAGGACCTCGCCGCGGTGCAGAAGGGCGAAGCCGCAGCGCCCATCGGCACACCGCTCAAGGCCAGCGAAATCGCATGGCCGGCGGAGGTCGCGGCCACCCCCGCTGTGAACCCCGCGCCGCCTGTGGCGTCATCCCCTCAAGGGGACGACGCGAGTGGTCCGGCGAAGCCGGTTCCACCGAATCTGCGTTGAGTCACTTCACCGGAACCACGCGTCGTAGCTGGTTTTCAGAATCAGCGCTCCCACCACGACGATGAACGCCACGCGCACGAAACCGCTGCCATGTTTGAGCGCCAGCCGCGTGCCCAACAGGCTTCCGATGACATTCGCGGCCGCCAGCGGCAGCACGAAATGCCACCAGATATGGCCCTTGCTGGTGAACAGGATCAGCGCCGCGAGGTTTGACGCGGTGTTGAGCAGCTTGGCGCTGGCGCTGGCATGCAGAAAGTCAAAGCCCAGCCAGCGCACGAACAGGAACACGAAGAAACTGCCGGTGCCGGGACCAAAGAAGCCGTCGTAGAAGCCGATGACCGCACCCAGGGTACAGGCAGCCCACATTTCGCCCCGGGGGCTCAGGCGTGGCGCGTGGTGTCGGCCCAGGTCTTTGCGCAACAGGGTGTAGCCCAGCACCAGCAGCAAGATCAGCGGCAGCGCCCTGCGCAGGTACTCGGGCGAGATCACCGTCACCGTCCAGGCCCCGGCCATGGCGCCAACGAAACACACCGCCACTGCCGGCAGCAGCGAGGCCCAGGGCATCCGCACCCGCTGCGCGTATTGCCAGGCCGCCGCCCCGGTGCCCCAGATCGACGCGCTCTTGTTCACGCCGAACAAAGTGGCCGGGTGCGTGTTCGGAAACACCGCAAACAGCGTCGGCGCGAGGATCAGCCCGCCGCCGCCCACGATCGAATCGACAAAACCAGCGAACAGCGACGCCAGCGAAACGAGCAGCAACTCCATGCAGCGATTGTCACCGGGAGTTTGACTGCCTCAGATTCGAGAAACGTCAGCGCTGTCCGCCACGCACTGTGTTAGCCCAAAAAAAAAGCCGACCTCTGGGGTCGGCTGACGATTCGATGCATCTCTGGGGACGCTGAAGGATTTGTTCTGATGGACTGGGCTTGTCTCCTCGGTCCCCCGCGGTCGCGGCTTCATGAGCCGTTTGCGAGTGCCATGAATATAAATGCCCGCACCATGGTCGTGCATCGGTGCTTTCCCTGGGGGCGCCACGCGAGAAGGGCCCACCCGTCGCTTCACCGACAATTGCTGCACCCCATTCCCGCCCATGAACAACGACCCCTCTTCCCGACCCGGTCCCCGGGTACGCACCGTCACCGGGCGGGTTGCGACCAGCGCGCGCAAGGCGGCGACCAGCCAGACGCCTGAGGGAGGGATCGTTTCCGTCACCCAGGGCCAGCTGACCGGGCAGATTCCCATGGTGGACAGTTTTGCGGCGCGCCTGGCCCAGGCCGAAGCGCTGCTCGATAGTGGCGACGATGGCGGCGCCGAAGATGCTATCGAGGCGATGGAATCGCAAAGACCATCATCCACCGCATTGCGTCACTTGCGCGCGAAGCTGCTGTTTCACCGGCAGCAATGGGTCCAGGCAGAGGCGCTGTGGGATGAGTTGCGGCAGCTGCGGCCGGACGACCTGCAGATCGTGCATGGCCATGCAGCCACGCTCGCCCGCTTGCGTCGCTTCAAACATGCGCGCCAGGCATTGACCAGCGTGGTGCAGCGCTGGCCCGATTTCCTGCTGGCCCGCTTGAACCTCTCGGGCCTGCTTCGCCAGGAGTTCCGGCGACCCAGCGAAGCGCTCGCGGTGCTCGAACCCGCCTTGGACACGCACGCCAGCAACCCGACGCTGCATTTCAACCTGGGCCGCGCACGCCAGGACCTGATGGACACCGAGGGTGCCCTGACGTGCTACCAACGGGCGATCACGCTCGACCCCACCCACCTGAGGGCATTCAGCGCCTACCCGTTCTGCACGCACTACCTGCCGCATCCGGATCTGGACGTTCTGCGCGGCTGGATCGAAGACCACGCCCGTGCACTCAAGCGCCCACCAAAACCACCGAATCACGCCCGGCGAGCGCCCGGCCCGCGCCTGCGGGTGGGCCTGCTCTCGGGCGACTTCCTGGACCACCCAGTGGCCTACTTCCTGGAGTCGGCGCTGGCTGCTATGCACAAGCTCGGGGTCGACTTGGTGGCCTACTCGACTGGGGACAAGACCGACGACGTGACGCAGCGACTGCAGCGCTCGGTCAGCACCTGGCGCCCGGTCGCGGCATTGACCGAACGAGAACTGGCGCAGCGCATTGCCGACGACCGGCTTGATGTGCTGCTGGACTTGGCCGGTTTCACCAACCACCACCGGCTGGGCAGCTTGATGATGAAGCCGGCGCCGGTGCAAATCGGCTGGTTGGGCTACTTCGGCACCCAAGGCGTGGCGGAAATGGACGGCGTGATTGCCGACCCGTTTTGCGTACCCCCAGACGAACAGCGTTTGTTCAGTGAGCACGTGCTCTACATGCCGCACACCCGCCTGTGCATGAGCCCGCCAGTGGGGGCACCCGAACCGGCGCCCGAGCCGCCGCTGGCCAGCGCCGCGGGACTGCGCTTTGCGTGCCTCCAGAACCTCAACAAAATCAATGTACGCGTGCTCGCCGCCTGGCGCCGCATCTTGGAAGGCTCTGCGCAGTCCACGCTGCTGATCCTGGGTCGACAGCTGTCGCAACCGGATGTGCGCCGCGCGTTCGAGCAGCGGCTGAGCGCCAGCGGCATCGACCGCTCGCGCGTCGAGCTCGGCCAGCCCAGCTCGCGCGCCGACTACCTCGCCGGTTACGAGCGAATCGATGTGCTGCTGGACACCTTTCCCTACCCCGGGGGCACCACCACAGCCGAGGCGATCTGGATGGGGGTGCCGACGCTCACCCTCGCCACGCCCGGCATGCTCGGTCGTCAGGGCCAGGCGCTGCTGCACCAGGTCGGACTTGAAGAGTGGGTCACCGACAGCGACGACGGCTATGTGCAGCGCGCGCTGGCACTGGCACAGGACCGTGATGGCACGCTCAAGACCTTGCGGCACCTTCGCCGCACGCTGCGCGCGACCGCCCAGCACAGCTCGCTGTTCGACGCGGACACCTTTGCCCGCGACTTGGAGGCGCTGCTGCGACGCGCCTGCACCCAAGGCGTCGCAGCCATCGCCGGACAGCAAGCGCCGCCGCTACCGCCTGTCACGCGGCCAGACACTGTCGGTGCCACAACCCTGCGAGACAAGGCCCTACAAGTCGCCCACCTCAACGCGTTGATGCAAGCGGGCGACCTGCTGTCTGCCGAGCCGGTGCTCAAAGACCTGCTGGCGCGCGACCCGGGCGCCCACGCGCTGCGCCAGGCCTACGCCGCGATGCTGACCCAGCTGGGCCGACGAGAGGAATCCGAGACCCAATGGCGCACGCTGGTGCACGAACAGCCGGTTGAGCCCAACAACCTGTTTGGCCATGCGGTTGCGCTGCAGGCCCTGGGCAGGCAGGACAAGGCCATGACCCTGTTCGAACAGGTGCTGCAGCTTTCCCCCGACTTCTTGCCCGCGCGCCTGCACCTGGCGACGCTGCTGCGGCACCACGCGCACCGCCCGCAGGCCGCGCTGGCGCTGCTGACGCAGGACCTGACCCGCCGCGCCGATCACCCCGACCTGCATTTCGGCATCGGCCGCGCGCACCACGATCTGCTCGACCCCGAGGCCGCGATGGCGG
>JBIIQD010000593.1:0-2501 GCA_044342265.1 Hydrogenophaga sp.
GGTTGGGGTTGGGAAGTCTGGGCTGGCGACCAGCCCGGGCTTGCGAGCAGCGGGTGGTGGTCATCGGCGCGGGGCTGGCGGGGCTGGCGGCGGCGAGGCAGTTGCAACAGGCCGGGCGCCAAGTACTGTTGCTGGAAGCCAGGGACCGCCTGGGAGGTCGGGTTCATACCTCGCGCGCCTGGCCCAAGCTGCCCATGGACCTGGGCGCCAGCTGGATCCATGGGCTGGACGGCAATCCCCTGACGCAGCTGGCCCAAGAGGCGGGTGCCCGGATGGTGCAGACCTCGTACGACGCCAGCCTGACCCTGGATGCCCAAGGGCGCGCCATCGCGCCCGACCAGGCCCCGCTCGAACGGCTGCTGGACCAGGCTTTGCGTCAAGCCCAGCGGCGTGAGAGCGACCGGTCGGTGCTGGCGGCCTTGACCGCCTCGCCCCAGTGGCGGGCCGCTTCGCCAGCGCTTCAAGAGGCCTTGCGCCACCACCTCAATGCCACGCTGGAGCAAGAGTATGGTGGCGCGGCGGACGAGCTGTCGGCCTGGCACGGCACCGATTCCAAAGGATTTGCCGGAGAAGATGCGCTGTTCCCCGACGGCTTTGGGCAGGTGGTCGGGCATGCGGCGCGAGGCCTTGATGTGCGCTTGGGGGCCCGTGTGTCAGCGCTCGCCCCCGGGCGCGTCACCTTGGCCGATGGCAGTCAGATCCTTGCCCCTCAGGTGGTGGTGACGGTGCCTTTGGGCGTGTTGCAATCGGGCGCGCTGAAGCTGGCCGAGCCTTTGAATCGCGCAAGGACCCAGGCCATCCAGGTGCTGCGCATGGGGCTGCTCAACAAATGCTGGCTGCGCTTTGACCGCGTGCATTGGCCCGACCAGGTGGACTGGATCGAATGGCAAGGGCCGCGCCCCGGCCATTGGGGGCAGTGGGTGTCGCTGGCCTCGCGATTGCAAGCGCCGGTGCTGCTGGGCTTCAACGCTGCTCACGGCGCGCGTGCGCTCGAAGCGCTCAGCGACCGTGACACGGTGGCCAGCGCGCACGAGGCTTTGCGAGCCATGTTCGGCGCGCGTTTTCCATCGCCAGTGGCCGCGCAGATCACCCGCTGGGGTCGTGATCCGCTGTCGCTGGGCAGCTACAGCTTCAATGCCGTGGGCAGTTCGCCCCAGACCCGACAAGCCCTGGGGGGTGCCGACTGGGACGGCGCCCTGTGGTTTGCCGGCGAGGCGACCGAGCCGGGCCACTTTGGCACGGCCCACGGCGCATGGTTGTCCGGCTTGCGTGTGGCCAAGGAACTGCTTCGAGCCGCTTGCTGAGGTCATCTACTAGGCGAGAGCCCGACACAGCGACAGAACAAAGGGGCCAGCGGAATTCAGGCAGTGAAGCAAGCCGGGATCAAGGCGATGCCTCGCGGGCCTTGCCGCGGCTGATGAGGCCGCTGAACAGACGGTGCTCGCAACCCGGGTCGCTGCACTTTTCGCAGATCCAGGGAACGCGACCCAGCGAGGAGGCGGAATGGGCGGTGGTCAGGTCATCGCGCCCGAGCAAGTTTCCGATGGCTCGCATAGCCTGATCACTGCGGGCATCGCCTATACCGTGGACGGTCTGAAACGGTATGCCACCAGCCAGCAGCTCTCGACGCAACACGGCGTCGGTGGCGTCGCGAATGGCCGGGCTGTCCCGAAAAAACCCGTCGGGCACCCAGGGCAGGTCAAGACCCATCACCAACGTCAGGTCCACCCCTTGTTGCCATACGCGGGCCTTCTGCAGCAGACCACGGTCGGAGAAATAGACTTCGCTGTAGGCGGCGATCACCAGCGGCGTCGTGTCAGCAATCACCAGTTGCACATCCGGGCGGTCAGCCGCTTGTTCGATGTGAGTGGCCTGCTCAAGGGCCAGGTCAGACTGCTCATGGGCATGCGGTGCTCGCCCCTTTACTTCGCACCACAGGCGCAGATGTTCAGCGACCACGCATGAGGCGACGCCCATGTGGTTCAACCGTTCACAAAGGGAAAGAGCAAGCGAGGTCTTTCCTGTGGATTCGCCGCCGAGCAGCGTGACAACCCGTGCCACGTTGCCGCTCAGGGTTTCTTCTGGGCGATCTGAACGAAGATCTCGTTGGGCCTGACCATGCCCAGGTCCTGTCGGGCCAACTCTTCCACCATGCCAAGACCTTCTTGAAGGTCGCGCACCTCGTTGGCGAGCCGGTCATTGCGTTGCCGGGCCTGGCGGTTGACCGTCTCAAGCAGGGCCAACTCGCTTTTCATTTGCGCCACCTGGGGAACGCTGCCTCGGCCAAACCACAGCTGCGCGTGCAACACAAGCAGCAGCATGATCAGCAGGCCGGGAACAAATCGGTTCGCCATGGCGCGATTCTATGGCTCAGGTCGGCCGTTGGGTCAGGGGCATCACTTCAGGTTGTAAAACGCCGCCCGCCCGGGGTACACCGCCACATCGCCCAGGTCTTCCTCGATGCGCAGCAGCTGGTTGTACTTGGCCATGCGGTCCGAGCG
>JBIIQD010000056.1:0-9865 GCA_044342265.1 Hydrogenophaga sp.
GCGCAGCGGCATGGATTCACAGCGCATGTCGCGTTGTCTCAAAGCGCACGGTGATGCGTCAATCCGCGTGGCAGTCGTCCGTGCCCAGAAGATCCGTCTCCGTGGAACCGACCTTGATCGGCACCCATGAAATGTTTCAGACAACGGAGACAACCAATTGGAACAAACAGTCGACTACGTGGTCGTCGGTGCCGGCTCGGCCGGTTGTGTGGTGGCACATCGCCTGGTGAAGGCCGGACACTCGGTGCTGCTGCTGGAAGCGGGGCCCACCGACCGCATCAAGTTCGTGAAGATGCCGGCGACCTTCGTCCGCGTGATCGGGACGGAGCGGTCCTGGGTCTATGAAACCACGCCGCAGCCGCATGCCAACGGTCGCAAGATGTATGTGCCTCAGGGCCGAATGACCGGGGGAGGCAGCTCCCTCAATGCCATGGTCTACATCCGTGGCTCCGCCGCCGACTACGACGACTGGGCCGCGTCGGGCTGCACCGGCTGGGGCTGGAACGATGTGTTGCCGGTGTTCAAGCGAGCCGAGAGCAACATGCGCTTTTCCGGCGACCACCACGGGACGGACGGACCATTGCGGGTCAGCGACACCCGGTTCCGGCACCCGCTGAGCCTGGCCTTCCTGAAGGCCGCCCAGGAAGCGGGTCTGCACTACAACGACGACTTCAACACCGGACACCAGGCGGGGGTGGGCTTCTACCAGACCACCACAGTCGATGGCACGCGGGGCAGCACGGCCGCCACTTACCTAGCGCAGGTCGAGTCCGATCCCAAGCTCACACTGATCAACGGCGCGCATGTGCTTCGGGTCCTCATTGAAGGCGGCCAGGCCACCGGCGTCGAGTACCGGATGGCCGACGGCACGGTCAAGAAGGCGAAGGCGCGTCGCGAGGTGGTGCTGACCGCTGGTGCGTTGGCGACCCCGAAGTTGCTGCAGGTGTCCGGTGTCGGTCCCGTCGCACTGCTGCAGCGCCTGGGCGTGCCGGTGAAGCGGGAGCTGCCGGGTGTGGGGGAAAACTTCCACGACCACCTCGAAATCATCGCCCACGGCCGGTGCAAAGAGCCGATCAGTCTTCTGGGACAGGACAAGGGTTTCACCGCGCTGAAGCACGGTGTCCAGTGGGAACTGTTCAAGACCGGTCTGCTGACATCCAACGTGGTGGAGAGCGGTGGCTTTGTCGACACGCAGGGCACTGGCCGACCCGATGTGCAGTTCCATGTGCTGCCGGTGCTGGTGGGCGATGTTGACCGACCCATGCCGGAGGTGCACGGTATCTCGATCGATCCCTGCTTTCTGCGCCCGAAGTCCCGTGGTCGGGTGCAGGCCCGAAGCGCCGACGCGATGGACCCAGCCGAGTTCGACGGCGGCTTCCTCAGCGAACAGGAGGATGTGGACACCCTCGTGCGCGGCCTCAAGCTCGCGCGCCGCATCCTGCGCATGCCTTCCATGCAGAAGGTCATCGCCGAGGAGATGTACCCGAGCCCGAAGGAGCACCTGCCCGACAAGGAGCTGGAACAGTTCGTGCGCCAACACGCCAAGACGGTCTACCACCCGGTGGGGACCTGCCGCATGGGCACCGACCCCATGTCTGTCGTCGACCTGAAGTTGCGCGTGCACGGCGTGGAGCGGCTTCGCATCTGCGACGCCTCCGTCATGCCCAGCATCACCAGCGGCAACACCAACGCCCCGACCATCATGATCGCCGAGCGCGCAGCCGAGTTCATGTTGACCGCCTGAGTTGGTCGAGTCCTTCCCACCCATTCCATACCTCCTAACAACCATGAACCCCAAAGACCTCTCTCAGCAGGAACTGGCCCGCATCGGATTCCTGTCCAAACGCAGCCACGGCAACTTCATCGACGGTGTGTTCCGTGAATCCGGCAGCGGCAAGCGCATCGACGTGGTGGATCCCGCCTCGGAAATGGTCGTGGCCGACACGCCCGACAGCGACGGCGGCGATGTCGATCTTGCAGTGGCTGCGGCCCGGCGCGCGCTGGAGGACTCGGCCTGGTCTCGCATGCGGCCCGCCGACCGCGAACGTATCCTCTACCGCCTGTCTGTGCTCATCGAAGAACACGGTGACGAGCTGAGCGCCATGGAGACGCTGCAAAGCGGCAAGCTCCAGGGTGTTGCCCGGATGATCGATGTGGGCTTTTCTGCCGAGTTCGTGCGCTACATGGCGGGCTGGGCGACCAAGCTCGAAGGCAGCACGCTGCAGCCGTCGATTCCCGGTCCCCCGGGGTCGAAGTTCCACACCTACACCCAGCGCGAACCAGTGGGCGTGGTGGGCGCGGTGGTGCCATGGAACTTTCCGCTGGCCATCGCCTTGTGGAAGATCGCGCCTGCGCTGGCAGCCGGTTGCACCGTGGTGCTCAAGCCCTCTCCGGAAACTCCGCTGACCGCGCTGCGGCTGGCCGAACTCGCCGCGGAGGCCGGCCTGCCGGCCGGTGTGCTCAACGTGGTGTGCGGGGGCGGTACCGCTGGTGCGGCGCTGTGCGCCCACCCGGGCGTGGACAAGATCAGCTTCACCGGCAGCACGCCCACCGGACGCGCCATCGGCCACTCGGCCGTTGACCGGATGGCCCGCTTCACCCTGGAGCTCGGCGGCAAGTCGCCCATGATCGTGCTGCCCGATGCCGACCCAGCTGCGGCGGTCATGGGTGCAACCATGGGCATCTTCTTGCACCAGGGGCAGGTCTGCGCGGCAAGCTCGCGCCTCTACGTGCATCGCAGTCTGTACGAACAGGTGGTCCACGGTGTTGCGCGTCAGGCGGAGGGCATGCGCGTCGGATCGGGCTTTGATGCCAGCACCCAACTCGGTCCAGTGGTTTCACGGCGTCACTTTGACCGCGTGATGGGCTACATCGATGGTGCGCGACGGGAAGGCGCCACGACCTTGACCGGCGGCGGCCGGGCGCGCGATGCGGGCTGCTTCATCCAGCCCACGGTGCTGGTCGACGTCAGGCCCGGCATGCAGGTGGTCCGTGAGGAGGTCTTCGGGCCGGTGCTCACCGCCATGCCGTTCGACGATGTCGAGGAGGTCATTCGCCAGGCCAATGACTCGCCCTTCGGGCTGGCGGCCAGCGTCTGGACCACCAACCTTTCGTCTGCGCATCGCATCGTTCCGCGCTTGAAGGCAGGGACCGTGTACGTCAACGCGCATGGCCTGCTGGACGCCAACATGCCCTTCGGTGGCTACAAGCAAAGCGGGTTCGGTCGCGATCTGGGCCGTGCCGCGGTCGAGTCTTACACGGAAACCAAGAGTGTCTGCATGTCGGTCTGAGAGACCGGCGAATCACAAACCAGGAGACAACATGAAAGTGAAGTTTGTTCGGAACCGGATCGTCATCGCTGCCGCGGTGATGTCCGGTGTGGTGTCAGGTGTACAGGCGGGAGAGGGGGGCGGCTCCAGCTATAACGGCGGGGTCGAAAACTTCTTGACTGGCGCCGCGCCACCGCCCGGGTTCTACGTTCTGTCCTACGGCAACGTCTACCGTGCCGACACCTTGAAGGACGGAAAGGGGAACGACGTGCCGTTGCCCGAGTTCAAGCTGGCAGCCAATGCGCTGGCGACACGCTTCGTCTGGTCCACCCCGACCAGCGTGGCCGGCGGCAACGTGGTGTGGCACGCCATCGTTCCTCTTGTGAACCTGAAGGTACAGGTACCTGGCCAGTCGCAAAAGAAAACCGGTGTCGGTGACATCACCTTTGGGCCTGGTCTGGCGTTCCATCATTCGCCCCAGCTTCACAGCGTCGTGGCACTGGATCTTGTCGCACCCACGGGCGGGTACAACAAGGGAGACCTCACCAACATTGGTCGCAACTACTGGTCGGTGCAGCCTCTGTACACCGTCAGCTACATCAATCCCGTGGGCTTCAACGGTGACTTCAAGCTCACCGGCAACTTCAACCAGCGCAACAAGGACACCGACTACAAGTCGGGCAGCGAGTTGTACCTCGACTACTCGGCCGGTTGGGGTCTCGGCAACGGCTGGGTTCTTGGTGTCGGCGGCTATGCCATGCGGCAACTCTCGAGCGACAAGCAGGCGGGCGTCTCGTTGCCCGACAGCAAAGGCGAAGCGTTTGCGATTGGCCCGTCCTTGAAATACGACAACGGCAAGGGGTGGTTCATCACGGCCAAGTTGCAGCGCGAAATGTCAGTCAAGAACCGACCCGAGGGCAATGCCCTTTGGATCAAAACCATCATTCCTTTCTGATCACTGGAGACAACATGAAGATATCAACCAAGAGACTTCTGGTCGCTGCATCGTTTGTGGTTGCGGGTAGCGCGATGGCGCAAGCCAAACCGGTTTGCGGGCTCAACAACGGCAAGCCTGCCACCGGCGAACCCATTGCTCTGGGCGCCATTGTCGGCAAGACCGGTCCAGACGACTTCAGCGCCTCGGCGCTGGCCGCTCAGGCGTATTTCAAATGCGTCAATGCCAACGGTGGCATCAATGGTCGGCCAATTGACTACACCATTGCCGATGACCAGTGGAACCCCGAGGTGGCCGCTCAAGCTGCCGCCAAGTTGGTGAAAGACCGCAAGGTACTCGCGATGGTGGGCAGCTCCAGCTTCGTTGAATGCGGCGTCAACGGGAAGATGTATGCACAAGACGATGTGATGGTCATCGCCGGCGTCGGCGTGCCCCGCGAATGCTTCTTTGCAAAGAACTACGTGCCTGTGAACACAGGTCCGCGGGTTTCAGGAACCGTTGTTGCCATGTATGCGGCGCAGAAGTACAAGGCCAAGAAGATGGTCTGCGTCATTCCCAACATTCCCAGCCTGGGCAACTGGGCCTGCGACGGGGCCAAAGACTGGGGCAAGGCCAACGGTGTGGCGGTGGACGTGATCGCCATCGACCCGGGCTCGCCAGATGCCACCTCCACCATGCTGCAGGCCGCCGCGAAGAAGCCTGACGCCATCATCCTGAACCTGCCCAAGGGCATCATGGTGGCCATGCTGGCCGCCGCCGAGCAGCAGGGCCTGGCCAAGAAGATTCGCTTTGTGTCAAGCACGCCAGGCTACAACTTCGACGTGCCCAAGACCATCGGACCGGCCTGGAACAACAACTTCGACATCCACCTGGAGTTCATGCCGGTCGAGTCTGCCGGTGCCGACAACCTGAACTGGAAGGCGACCATGGACGCCTACGCTGGTAAGAGCGATCCACGCGACTCGTTCGCTCAGGCCGGCTACCTGGCGGCGCGCATCGCCACCGATGCGCTGATGAAGATGGACCCGAAGAAGATCGACCGTGCCAGCGTCAGCGCCGCACTGCGCAACGTCAAAGGGTTCAAGAGCGACATCCTGTGCCGGCCGTTCTACGTGGGCGACGGCGCCCGCCACAACGCCAACTCCAGCGGACCCATCGCCCAGGTCAGCGGCAACGGATTCAAGCAGGTGAGCCAGGGCTGCCTGATGGCGGCCGACCCGGAACTGGCCGACCTGCGCGAGCAGGAAAAGAAGCTCGGACTCTGAGCCTGTGATGCCTGACCTGCTGCCTTTTCTGATATCTGGTCTGGGCGTCGGCGCGGTCTACGCGCTGTCAGGTGTGGGCATCGTGGTGCTCTACCGTTCCTCGGGGGTGCTGAACTTTGCGTTCGGCGCACTCGGGGCGGTGAGCGCCTATGTGGCATGGTCCGCACTGGAGCGGGAATGGCCCCTGGCCCTGGCCACCGCGGCTGGTGTGCTCTGCGCCGTGGTGCTGTCGTTGGCCTATGGCCGGCTACTTGCCCCTAAGCTGGCAGAGCGCGACCCAACCGTTCGTTCTATCGGCACCCTGGGACTGGCGCTGGTGCTGCTCGGCTTCACCGAGTGGTTCTGGGGCGAGCAGCCCCGTCGGCTGGTCTTTCCAACCGATGCCGAGGCCATCGAGTTCACCGATGTCTTCCTGACCTACACACGCCTGCTGGGTCTGGCGACGGCGGTGGTCATGATGGCCGGTGTGGGCTTGCTGCTGGCGCGCACCCGTATTGGCCTGGCCATGCGCGCATTGTCCGATCAGCGCGGACTGAGCGCCATCCTGGGCATCCGGGTGCTCCAGGTCGACACCATCGCCTGGGTGCTGTCCGGTGCTTTCGCGGGGGTCTGCGGTCTGCTGCTGGGCAACATCGTCCGGCTGCAGGCCACGGTTCTCACCTTCCTGGTGATTCCGGCCTTTGCCGCCGCCATCGTCGGACGCCTTTCCTCTCTGCCCGCCACCGTGGCGGCAGGACTCGTGATCGGCATCCTCGAATCCGTCGCGGTGGTGATTCCCGGCTTCTCGCCGTTTCGCACCGCTACACCTTTCCTCATCGCGCTGCTGGCGATCCTGCTCTGGCGCGACGTTGCACGCAAGGCATGATGACTCTGCCCACTTCCGTCCAACAGGAGCGGCGCAGCGCGCGCTTCGCACTCTGGCGCATGGTGCTGCTGGTGCTCCTTATCGGCATTCTGGTTCCGTGGTTGGCCAATGCCTACTGGATCAAGACGCTCACCTCGTCGCTCGCCCTGGCCGTGGCAGCCGCTGGTGTCGCCTTGCTGTACGGCCAGCTGGGGTTGGTCAGTCTGTGCCAATACGCCTTGCTGGGCGTGGGCGGCTGGGTGGCTTTGCGGGTGGGCCACGGCCTGCAGTGGCCGTTCGAGCTGTGCGTGCTGGCCGGTGGCCTCTCGGCGGGTCTGGTCGGCATGCTGGCTGGCTTGCCAGCACTGCGTCTCAAGGGTCTGTACCTGGCGCTGGTCACGCTGATGCTTGCCGGTGGCTTCCAAGTCGTGGTCAGCGCGACGGGCTTTCCCGACGGGGGCGATGGCTGGCTCGGTCGCATCAGCGGCAGCGAGCGGCTGACGTTCCCTCGGCCCGCCATCGCCCAGAGCGATGCGGCCTACTTCGCCTACGTTGCTGCCTGGCTGGCCGCCATGCTGGCTCTGCTGGACCTGCACCGCCGCACCCGCGCTGGCCGCGCCTGGGCGCTCATCCGCCGGGGAGAGGCTGTGGCCCAGGGAGCAGGCGTCAATGTGCTGCTTTACCAGACATGGGCCTTCGGCCTCGCCGGGGTATGCGCCGGGGTGGCCGGCACGCTGCTGGCAGGTGCGGTCGGTCAGCTTGACGGACGCGCCTTTCCGGCCAGCGAGTCGGTCATGCTGTTCGCACTCACGATCGTGGGAGGGGCCTACCACTGGGTGGGCGCGCTCGTGGCGGGGCTGCTGCTGCGCGCGGTTCCTTCACTGCTGATTGACCTCGGCGTCAATGGCTTCCTGGCCATGGTGTTTTTCGGAGCGGCACTGTTGCATGCGCTGATCACCGCGCCCAAGGGGCTGGCGGGCCAATGGGTGGCGGCCCTCACAAGGCGCACGGCAAACCTGTCGTCAAAAGGGCGCCGATGATCGAGATCAAGAACCTCACGGTGGCCTTCGGCGCCGTGACAGCCATCGACGCGCTCGACGCCGTGTTGGACGCGCCGGTATGCGGATTGATCGGCCCCAATGGTGCGGGCAAGACCACCCTGGTGAATGTGCTCAGCGGCTTTGCCCGGGTGAAGTCGGGCAACGTGATGGTGGACGGTAACGCCTTGCTGGGCATGAGCACAGCCCAGCGGGTGCGCTTCGGGTTGCGCCGATCTTTCCAGACCGAGCAGGTGGTCGAGGACCTCAGCGCCTGGGACAACGTGCAGGCGATGCTGGACCATGTGCCGCACAGCCTCGGTGAAGCCCAGGGCCAGGTGCACCGTGCGCTGGAACATGTGAATCTTCTGGATAGCGCTGCGGTGCCCGGAGCCGAACTGGACCTGTTCCGCCGCCGCATGGTCGAAGTTGCCAAAGCGGTGGTGGGAAAGCCGCGCCTGATCCTGTTTGATGAGCCGGGCGCGGGCTTGGACGAACGCGAGTCCCGCCTGCTGCGCGACGCCATCGCTGCCATTCCGAAGCAATTCGGCGCTCAGGTGCTGCTGATCGATCACGACGTTGACCTGATCGCCGACATCTGCACCCAGACCCTGGTGCTGGACTTCGGCCGCCGCCTGGCGCTGGGGCCTACGCGTGCCGTGCTCGATGATCCCAGCGTGCGCCGGGCCTACCTTGGGACCTGAAATTTCATGCTTGAAGTTCGACAACTCCACATTTCACGAGGCGGCAAGGCCGTGGTGCACGGCATCGATCTCGACGTCGCACCGGGCGAGGTCGTTGCGCTTCTCGGACCCAACGGGGCGGGAAAATCGAGCATCGTGCAGGCGTTGGCCGGAGCGGTTTTGCACAGCCAGGGAAGCATCCAGCTCGAAGGCAAGTCGCTGTCCGGAATGTCGCCCGACCGGGTGCGCCGCGCTGGGCTGGCCATCGTGCCCGAAGGCCACCACCTGCTGGGCAGCCTCTCTGTCCATGACAACCTGCGTGCGGCTTCGCTGATGCTGCCTCAGGCCGACGTCGACCCGGCCATTCGGCGTGTGCTCGACGTTTTCCCCGAGCTGCAGGCCAAGCTGGATCAGCCCGGGCGCGCCTTGTCTGGGGGCCAGAAGCAGATGGTCTGCATGGCACAGGCGCTGCTCGCCCGACCCAAGCTGCTGGTCGTGGACGAGCTCTCCCTCGGCCTCGCGCCGCTGGTGGTCAAGCGCCTGGCCGACGTGGTGTCGCAGACCGCGGCCCAAGGCACGGGTGTGCTGCTGATCGAGCAGTTCACGACGCTCGCGCTGTCTTTGGCGTCTCGTGCCTTCGTGTTGCAGCGCGGCCGCATGGCATGGTCGGGGACGGCCCGGGCATTGCGAGATGCGCCCGAGGTTTTGCACAGCAGTTATCTGGGCTGAAGGGGGCGAGATCATGCAGCTCGGTTGTGATTGGACAGGCAGATGCCTGAAACTCGCAGGCCGAACCCTGCTGATCGCTGCAGCGGCGCTGCCGGGGTGGGCGGCGGGGCAGAACGAACGCAACCCGCCGCTGCGCTTCGGGTCGGTGAACAGCCTGACGGGGCCGGCCGTGTTCCCGGAGTCCAGCGCCGCTGTTCGGGCCTACTTCGACGCCGTCAACGCCGACGGCGGCATCCGCGGCAGGCGGCTGGAGCTGATGGTGGAGGACGACAAAGGGAATCCCGCCGAGGCCAGGGCGGCCGCGCGCCGCCTGGTCGAGAAGCACGGCGTGCTGGCGATGGTGGGCAGCGCCAGCATCGTCGACTGCGCCAGCAATGCCGAGCTGTACCGCGGCGCGAACCTGATGTCGCTTCAGGGTACCGGCGTCGAACCGGAATGTTTTGGGTCCAGTCATGTGGTGCCTGTCAACACAGGCCCTTATCTGTCGGTGCGCAATGCCCTCCAGTTTGCACGCGAGACCCTGAAGGCCACCCGTCCTTGCGCCATCATTCTCGACATCCCGGGCACACGCGCTGCTTTCGACGACGTGCTGCAGCGCTGGAGCCGTGAGAGTGGTATCGGACTGGTCCATGTGGAGCGCTTCGGCCCGGGCGCCGATGTCGAAGCACTGGTCAGGCAGGCCGAGGCCAAGCGCTGCGATGCGGTGGTGCACACGGGTGTCGAGCCTATGGTCATTGAATGGGCCCGTACGGTGCATCGGCTCGGTGTGCTCGCCAGCGCTCCCACCATTTTTCTCACCCCTGCCTATACCCAGAACGTAGCCACGGAACTGAGCGCCACCCGATTGCCGATCTATTGCATGGCCGAGTTCGATCCTTGGTCCAGCCGTTCCCTCTCGCTGACCCACTGGCGCACCATGATGCAGCGTTCCAAAGTGCCTCCGTCATCCTTTTCTTAGGGAGGCTATGTTTCGGCGCAGCTGTTGGTCAGGGCCTTGCGTGGCATCAATGGAGACATCACCCGGGAAAGCGTCGGCGCAGCGCTGCGTTCGGTGGAGGATGTGGAGCTGACCATGCTGGGATC
>JBIIQD010000057.1:0-9796 GCA_044342265.1 Hydrogenophaga sp.
GCGGTGGTGCAGTCCGCCGCGGTGCGCGCGCAGCCCATCGCGCTCACCGGCCTGGCCGCCATGATGGGCGCCTTCTTCATCCTCGACGACCCGATCTTCAACGGCCTGGCGATCTCGCTGATCTTTGGCATTGCGGTCTCAACGCTGCTCACGCTGATCGTGATCCCCGTCCTGTACTACGCCGTGTATAGAAATGACCCCCTGCGCCGCTTCGCGTCTTCCCCCTGAGGGGGACGCACCTGGTGGAAAGCGCTCGCTTCTGCCAACGCTGTCTTCTCGTGACTGTTTTCTTCAAGGAGTCTGAAATGACCATCGAACGTCTCATCCGCATCATGGCTGGCACCGTCGTGCTGATCTC
This sequence comes from Hydrogenophaga sp., assembly GCA_044342265.1. GTDB lineage: Bacteria > Pseudomonadota > Gammaproteobacteria > Burkholderiales > Burkholderiaceae_C > Hydrogenophaga. The sequence continues at coordinate 359 of JBIIQD010000057.1, forward strand.
GCTGGCCCTGGGTTACCACGGCAGCCCTATCTTCGTGAGCGACTGGTTCCTGGCGCTTACGGCTTTCGCGGGCTTCAACCTGGCACAGTCGGGCATCACCGGTTTCTGCCCGCCCGCCATCCTGTTCAGGAAGATGGGCGTGCCCGAAGGCGGCGGTGTTTGCTCCACGAAGTAAGCTGGCGGCATGAGCTCTCCAACTCCCCTGAAGTTCCTCATGCCCGGCTGGTTTTCATTGGTGATGGGACTGTGTGGCTTGTCGCTGGCCTGGCACGGCGCAAAGCCGCTGCTCGGGGAGTTGGCCAGCGGCATTGCGTTGGTGTCAGGGGTTTTGGCGCTGCTGGTGTTCGCGGCGCTGCTGGTGGCGTCTTGGTTGCGCGCTGTGCGCTACCCGGCAACATTGGAAGAAGACCTGAAACATCCGGTGCGTCACGCCTTCGTGGCGACGTTTCCGGTGTCGCTGCTGCTGCTGGCGACGGTAGCTGTCGCGCTCGATGGTGTTGCCGGAACGCTGGCGCCACTGTGGCATGTCCTGTGGTGGGCGGGAAGCCTGGGTCAGTTGTTGGCCACGCTATGGGTGTTGGGTCGATGGCTTGCGTCTACCGCGCCTGCCGCAACGACAGGCAATACAGGCTTGTGGCCCACAGTGACGCCAGTGCTGTTGATCCCGGTGGTGGGAAATGTGCTCGCGCCACTCGCAGGCGTGCCGCTGGGGCACGGAGGCTGGGCAGCAGCGCAGTTTGGTGTCGGCGCTTTCTTCTGGCCTGTGGTGCTGACACTGATGCTGGTGCGGCGCCTGGCTCACAGCCCGCTGCCAGACCGCATCCTTCCGGCCTGGATGATCACTGTGGCGCCGCCCGCCGTGATAGGACTGGTGCTGGCGCAGATGACCAAGCAGGGTCAGGCGCCGCTGTGGGTGGTGCAGGCGTTCTGGGGCGTGGCGCTGTTCTTCGTGTTCTGGGTGGCGCCGGTCCTCCAGCGCACGATGGCCCAGCCGTTCGGTATCGCCTTCTGGGCGCTGTCGTTTCCGCTCGCGGCCTTGACTGCGCTGACCCTGCGCCTGAATGAACTGCAGGGTAGTTCCGGTGGGCTGCTGCAGGTTGCATCTTTGCTCATGCTGGCAGCGACCTCGATCATTGTGTTGTGGTTGGGTTTCGCCACGGTGCGGGGCCTGCGCGACGGGTCGCTGTTGGCGCCCGAACCAGTGGCCATCATCACGCCCACGCCAGCCTGAGCGCTCTTCACGATCCGATGCATCTGGTTGCAGCTCAGCGGTCAGCCTGTTTGGTATCCTGAGGGGTCATTGAAAACCGGAAGCCCCACCGATGAAAACCGCTGTTGTCGCCGCTCTGCTGCTTGCGCTCGTTGCCTGCAGTTCCACCCCCAAGGCCGAATGGGTCAAGCCCAATACGAGCAAGCAAGAAACCTTTACCCAGTTTTCCGACTGCAGCTACCAGGTGGGCCTGGCCAAGGTGCCAGATGGTGAGCGCGAGTTGATGGTCGCCCATTGCATGCGTGGCAAGGGCTATCGCTATGTGGCGGTGGTGGCGCCGGTCAAGTGAGCCCGATGCGAATCGGCTGAGTTCTGCGCTGCAAGCGGTTGACGCCTTGCTTTGGAATTGCCGCCCAGGCGCTGTGTCTCTTGGCTCCCCTTGGATGACACATTGTTCCGGGTAGCGCCAAGGTTGCTGCAGCTCGAAGCGCTGTCGTTGGCTTCACCACTTTTCTTCTCGACCCTAAAGGCCCAGCCACATCCCGGCCTGCTGCCAGGCGGCGAACGCCAGATGGCCGACAGACAGCGCATAGCCAATGCCTGCCATCCCGGTCGCAGCCGATACGAGCAGGGCAAGGCCGTCGCGGAAAAGCCAGCCCAGCGATAGCAGCATCAAACTCGTGCCAGGCAGCACATTGCCCAACGGTAGCGGCAGAAAAATCAGCGCTGCCATCAGTGCCATCCACAGTGCCCACCAGCCGCGGGTGCGCGCGTGGCTCAGAGCCTGCCAGCGAGGACACAGCCAGCGTTCGGCGCGCTCATAGGTCCAGGCCAGCCCCTGTAGGCATCGGCGGGTCCATGTGGTGTTGAGTGTCAAGGTCGCCAGCCGCTCCGGCAATGGCAAGTTGTCGCGACCGCGCAGCCAGGCCCAGGCCAGTGCGAAGATGCCTAGACTGAGCACGGTCCCTGCCCCCGCGATCGGCACCACGCTCAGCAAAGCCATCAGCATCAGCAGCACCGCGCCTGAGCCGTCACCGTGCAACAGCATCAGTTCGCGCAAGGACAGTCGATGTTCTTCATGTCCGCCCCGTACTGCATCCCGCAGTCGCTGCGCGATGCCATCGTTCATGCACTGACCGTTCTCGCAGCGGGTGTTGGCGGTGTGCTGCGCGCAATCAGCCAGTGCAGCAGGCCTGCGATGGCCAGCATGGGTATCAACAGCAGCGCCCAGCTTATCCACAACACGGGTCCTATCCAAGACATCAGTGCGTCGCCCGAGGGCATTACCGCGCCCAGCCACTGAACCAGGGACACCGCCAGCGATTGCAGGCTCGCCAACGTTGCGGTGTCGATCCAGGGCTCCAGCCAGGTCGGCACTGGTGGCAAAGCCAGGTCACCGAAGGAGCCCGACGCGCCCTGCATCGAACCAGCACCAATCACCGAAAGCAACCAGCCGGTGAGCTGGTGGACGACGGCAATGAAGCCGGTCCATGCGGCCACCAGCAGCGCGGTCAGGCTCCAGATCAGCGTCTTCATCACGGCCTTTTTCAGTCGTTGCCACCGAGGCCAAACAGGCTCAGGAGGCTGGTGAACAGGTTGAAGGCCGAGACAAACAGGCCGACTGTAGCCAGCACGTAGTTGGTCTCGCCGCCGTTGACGATGCGGCTGGTCTCAAACAGGATCAGGCCGACCGACAGGAGGGCCACCATCCCGGAGACCGCTAGCGCCAGAGCAGGCATGGTGAAAAAGTAGGCCACCAGCGCCAGCACCAGTGCAATCACCATGCCCGCGAACAGGAAACCGCCCATGAAGCTGAAGTCACGGCGCGTCGTCAGCACATAGGCCGAGAGGGCGACGAACGTCGCGCCGGTGGCGGCCAGTGCAGCCACGATGGTGCCGGCGCCGCCGGGCAGCTCCAGCGTGCGCGAGAGCAGTGGGCCCAGCGTGTAGCCCATGAAGCCCGTCAATGCAAACACGGCCGGCAAAGCCCAGCCGCTGTTCTGCAGCTTGTGCACCGCAAAAAGCAGTCCGAAGAAACCGACCAGCGTGATGACCAGGCCCGGCGCAGCCCATGCGTTGGCCACGGCCAGTGCGGCGATGCCGGCTGCGAACAGGATCGTCAGCGACAGCAGGGCGTAGGTGTTGCGCAGGACCTTCGCGGCCTGCGGACGGTCCAATGACAGCGAGCTGCCATTGGACATTGAAGGGAAGCGACGGACTTGTGCCATGAGGGTTCTCCTGAAAGGGAACAAAGGGAAGCTCGAAGATAGGCTTCACAGAGTTCTTTAAAAAGTAGACAATGGCGGACAATTAATCCCAAAAAGACGAAGCATGAACCAGGAACTCAACTACAAACATCTCTATTACTTCTGGGTCACAGCGAAGGAAGGCGGCATGTCGCACGCCGCCGCGCGCTTGGGCATGGCAGTACAGACCATCAGCGCACAGGTCAAACTGCTGGAGCAATCGCTGGGCCACGCGCTGTTCAAGCCGGCAGGACGCGGCCTGGCGCTGACCGAGGCGGGCCAGGCCGCGTTGCAGGTGGCTGAGCAAATCTTCCATCTGGGCGAGCACCTGCACAGTGCCGTGCGTGACGCCACCAGCGCTACCTCGGTTCGGCTGGTGGTCGGGATCTCGGACGGATTGGCCAAGCTGGCGGTGCGCGAGCTGCTGGCGCCGGCAATGGAGCAGCCAAATCTTCGCCTGGTGTGTCACGAGGACGAGTTCGACGACCTGCTGGCCGACCTGGCGCTGCACCGACTGGACGTGGTGCTGTCAGACCGTCCCGCGCCCGCCAATCCCAACCTCAAGCTGTACAGCCATGCGATGGGCTCATCGCCTCTGGGCTGGTATGCGCCCCAGCAATGGCTGGCGCCAGCGCGCACGGACTTCCCGCAGTGCCTGGCTGAGGTGCCGGTGCTGCTGCCCAGTTCCCACGCCTCGGTGCGCATGCGCCTGGATCAGTGGTTTGAGCAGCAGGGCGTGTTGCCACACGTCGTTGGCGAGTTTGAAGACAGCGCGCTGCTCGCCACGTTTGGCGCGTCGGGCATGGGCGTATTCCCAGCGTCCGAGCGCATGCGGGAGAAGCTCTTGGAAGGATACGGCCTGCACTGGATCGGGCCTTGTGAAGGTGTGCAGGAGCACTTTTACGCCATCGGCACGGCGCGCAAGGTGCAACACCCGCTGGTGCAGAAGCTGCTCGCTGCGGTGGTGGGCTGAAGAATCTGGATCCCATGAGCGTCCTGACCCCAGCCGCAGAGATTCCCTGGGTGGTGACCCGCCCGTTTCGCATGCGCCCCGGCCTGTCGCGCCTGGTTGCTGCCCACGACATGCCAGAGGCTTCGCCCCCGTTGTTCGTGCGCGATCCACAGGCAAGTGCATATGCCCATCACAAACGCTTGTCCCTGCAGCTGCACCGCGCACGTTGCCAGATCGGAGAGGCCGACACGGCGGTGTTGCGCGCCATCGCAAACGCCTATGAATGGCAGACCGGAGTTGCGCTTGAAGCCGATGCCAATGGGCTGACCGAAGGGATGCAGGAGGACTACGTCGTGCTGCACGATGAGGACGAGGGCATGCGCACTCGCTTTTTGTCGGTGTGTTTCCCGTCCAACTGGGCGCCCGCTAAGAAGATGGGCCTGGACTTTGCAGCGATCCACGCGCCGGTGGCCGACAACGCGCTGCTGCAAGCTGGCGGCAAAGCCATCATCGACATGGCCTTTCGCCAGGCCAGCATGCTGCGGCACGTCTGGCTGCTCACACCCAACGACGATCTTGCCCAGCACCCGGAGACGCGATGCACACGCTGGGAAGATGCTGTTGCCGCCGCCGAGGTGCCGAGTGCTTCAGGACGTTTGCTGGACCAGGTGTTTTTCCGCGTTGAGCGCCAGACCACGTTGCCGCTGCCTGCGCTGCGGCGCGGCGTATTTTTCATCCGCGTGATGATCGCACCGCTGGCGGATGTGCTGGCGGTGGGGTCTGAACGCCCCTTCGACATGCTGGAGGCGTTGCGCTCGATGAGCGGGGCGGTGGTGGCCTACCGCGGCATGACCGCGGTGCACGAACGCCTGTGCGAGGAGCTCAGGCTGTCTTGACGGTGGTGGTCGGACCGTTGGTCTGCACCGACTTGACGCCATTGTCCCGGCCAGCTGCGTCTTTGTACATCTGGCTGGTGCCGATGACCTGGTGATTGCCAGCCTTGAGGTTGAAAAAGCAGCGGCCGTCGGACGCAACCTTGCGGTCAAACCGGGCCTCTAGCGGGCTGTTGGTCTGGACCGATGCGATGCCATTCATGGCCGAGGCCTTGGTGTTGTACTGCTCGCTGCGCAGGATCACCTCGCCATTGCCTGCTTTCAGGACAAAAGAAAACAGACCTTTGTCGTTCGAAGAGAGTTCATAACAGCCTGCCATGTATTGCTCCTTAGAAAAAAGTGTGCCCAAGCAAGGCGATCGTAGGCCTTGGCCGCTTTTTAGGGAAGCGTATGCGGGGACGATGTGTGACATGCGTCCGCTGGATGTGGCTTGTAGCAGTCAGGCCTAAGACCTCGGCCACGACCTGGCGCGGACAGTCGTCAGACGCGTTCGTCGAACAGGCTGCCGAGCATCTCCTGTTCGGTATTCACCACCTGAAGGTTGGCGGCGAAGCTGTAGAGAGCCATTTTGCCGCCGACCAAATCTTCGGCAAGGTGTCCCATGTCACCACCCGCGCCTGCAACAGGTGTCTCGCGCTCCACGCGCGTTGTCACGCCGCCCGAACCTGGGCTGGCGGTCTGCTCGACCCGTTGACGCTGGAAACCCGGAGTTTGCGCATTCGCAACGTTGTGCGCGCCCACGTCCAGCCGCAGCTGCGCGGCGCGCATGCCGCTCAGGCCGATCGCTGAGCTGGAAGATCCGATAGGCATGGACATGGCACTGCTCCTGCGGGGTACCGTACCCCATTCGCATGTATCGGCTATCAGAGTCCAGACTTGAGGGGATCGAAGGTCAGAGCGTTGCGCCAGTTCAGCGCTTCAAGTCGATGACTTGCCATCGTCCGGCTTGACCACGCAGGCGTTGATGCGCCAGGCACCGTCGGCGGCGGGCTCCAATCGGTAGGCTGCGCGCCACAAGCGCCCCCCGCTGTCACGCAACAGTACCTCCTGGATGACGTTGCTGCGAACCGATGAGGGCAGCAAGAACACCACCGATTCGGGTTTCACGAGCATGCTGTACCGACCCAGCACCATGGCCATGAACTGGGGGGCGGTGCCAAATATCTGGTGAATGCTGGGGGCGGCGTAGGAAAACGCGCGCTCGGCGTCATCAGCAGCGAAGGCCTCCAGTTGGGCCTCGACCACAGCGCGCACAGCCTTTGCTTGCGCCTCCGGCAGCTCGGCCGCCGCGCTCGCGGCCGCTGAGAACACCATGCCCAACGCCAGCAACCAGCTCGCCAACCATCGGTTGATCAAGTCCACGGGACGGTGGGCAGCAAGCATGGCGCTCTCCTGACGACAAAATAATCATTGTCCTCGCGCGCAATCTCCTTACTTGCGTGTCGGGCAAGCGTCTCACCCCTGGTCAACGGATGCAACGGCGCCGCCTCGGCGTTGGGCCAGGTGCGCGGCCCCCACTCGCAGACCTGGGGAGCTGCCTTCACAAGCCTCATGCCAGCCAAATGGCAGCTTGACGTGGCACGATAGGAACCATGCCCCGCCACCCTCTACCGACGCCGCCATGGAACTCCCCGCGCACCAGCTGAGCATGACCGTGCTCATGACGCCCGACACCGCCAACTTCTCCGGCAACGTGCACGGAGGCTCCATCTTGAAGCTGCTCGACCAGGTGGCTTACGCCTGCGCCAGTCGCTACGCCGGCGCCTACGTCGTGACGCTCAGCGTCGACCAGGTGATGTTCCGCCAGCCCATCCATGTCGGCGAGCTGGTGACTTTCTTGGCCTCGGTCAACCACACCGGCAATTCGTCGATGGAGATCGGCATCAAGGTGATCGCCGAAAACATCCGCACCCAAGCCCGGCGCCACGTCAACAGCTGCTTCTTCACCATGGTGGCGGTTGATGAAGACCGCAAACCGACCACCGTACCTCAGCTGCGCCCCTTCACACCCGATGAGAGACGTCGCTACGCGGCGGCCGAGTTGCGCAAGTCCATGCGGCGCGAGATGGAGCAGCGGTTCGCCGCAATCCCCTGACAGGACCGGTCGCACAGGCACCCATGCCGATCTTCAGCGCGCTCGCTGCCCACCCATGGGCCTACCCCATGCTGGAAACCGCCCACCTGCTGGGCGTGGCGCTGTTGCTGGGCAACCTCGCCTTGCTGGAGCTGCGGGTGTTCGGCTGGGGTTCGGCATTACCCGTGCTACCCCTCGCGCGCTTGAGCCTCACCCTGGTTCTCGTGGGTTTTGCACTGGCGGCGACGACGGGCCTCCTGATGTTTGGCACTCAGCCCATGGAACTCTTGGCCAACCGGGTGTTCACAGCCAAGATGGTGTTGCTGATGCTGGCCGCTTGCAATGCGGCCTGGTTCCATGCCCGCCATTCGTTCCACCGGCTGGACCGCACCGCGCGGGTCTCTATGGCGCTGTCGGCGGTGCTGTGGTTGCTGGTGCTGACCTGCGGCCGCTGGATTGGTTACGTCTGAAACGAACGAACAGGAGCATCCCATGCAAAGAAGACAGGTGATCGCAGCGGGCGGCGCCGTGGCCCTGGCGGGTACGGTGTCCGTCGCATTGGCCCACCACGGGTGGAGCAGTTTTGATCAGGACCGGCCAATCTTCCTGGAGGGGCGCGCCACATCGGTGATCTGGCGCAACCCTCATGCCGAAATGGTGCTGGAGCTCGCCGAGCGGCTGGTACTGCCGCTGGATCTGGCCCAGCGCCCGGTGCCAGCACAGAGCGCTGGGGTGGACGGTAAGGCCCTGTTGGCCAAGGCGGTGCTGCCGACCCGTCGCGACCGCCGTTGGGACATTGAGCTGGCTCCGCTGTTTCGTATGGGCCTATGGAAAGTACCGGAGATCCAGGTGGGCCAGGCGCTCTCGCTGGTGGGGTTCACGTTCAAAGAAGAGCGGGGCGACCCTCTGCTTCGGGTGGAATACCTGTTTCTGGGCGGCCAAGTCTACGGGCTGCGCTCCAGCCCGGCATGAAAATGCTGGCCAGCCCACACCAAGGCAATTGAGGTGGCGCGTTGACACGAGCCGTCTGGGCAGTGTCCCGGGTCCTTGGCCGCCGGCGCTACCGGTTTTGAGGTGAAGGGGTGGAGGAGCCCTTTGCGAGCATCCGTCGCACATGCGCCAGCAGCCCCTCGCTGCCATCCTCGACCAGATCGAGCACATGCTCGAACCCGGCCGCGCCACCCTGGTAAGGGTCGGGCACGATGGGGCTGTCATGTTGCTGAAAGAACTCGGCAAAGCGGCGCAGCTTTTTCGCGTGCTCTGGCGGGCACATCCGCTCGGCCAGCACGAGGTTGTCCCAGTCCATCACCAACACCAGGTCGAAAGTCTCGAAATCCTCTGCCGTGAGCTGGCGCGCCCGCTGGGTTGAGAGATCGACGCCACGCTTGAGCGCGTGGGCCTGGCTGCGGTGGTCGGGCGGGGCGCCTACGCGGTAGCCGTGGGTGCCGGCCGAATCAACCTCAATGCGGTCGGCCAGTCCAGCTGCGCGAGCCTTCGACTCAAAGACGCCGTGGGCGGTGGGGCTGCGGCAGATGTTGGCCATGCAGACGAACAGGACGCGGTAGCGGGTAAGGGGTGACGTGTTCATGGTCCGATTGGAACCCAAACTGGGCTCGAAATCAGGGGCTTTTTCCGGCTTTCGCCCCCAGGGCGCCGAGGCTATGCTGTCTACTGGGCACGGCGCGCCGCATTGGCGCGTCGGCCGCGGGCACTCACTTTCATCAACTGACCGGAACCGACATGGCCAGCGATCTGGACACGGTGCGCGTGTTGCGCGCACTTTTCAACGACCTGCCGAGAGCGCCGCAGGGACTCACGCACGAAGCGACGATGGAGTGGATCCGTCGCACCATGACCGACTTTCCGGGCGGCGACCTGGCCTACACGCTTGAACACATCACGCGCAACTCTCTGCTCGACATCGTGCTGCGTTTGCGCGAAGACGGTTACCTCAGCGATGACCATGCCTTTGATGAGGCCATCAAACAACTGGAAACGCCCGAAGGTCGCAAGACGTTCATGGACTGGATCATTCATGCACAGAAAAGCGTCGATGCCACCGC
>JBIIQD010000058.1:0-9730 GCA_044342265.1 Hydrogenophaga sp.
CTGACCACTGGCACCGTGACAGGTTTTGTGAGAAACCCATGTATGACCGGGATCGAGCGGGCCCGTTCGCGGTCGGCAGGTGATCCCGATGACGTCAACATCAACATCACAACATTGTGTTTGGCCTTCAACAGGTCGGCGGCTTCTTCCGCCATCTCAAAGCCGGTCATCATCGGCATGTTGACATCCAGCAGGATGCAGGTCGGTTTGCTGAGGGAGTCAGCCTTGAAAAACTCCAACGCGTCGAAGCCGCTGTAGAAAATCAGGATCTCGCCGGTGAACCCGGCGCGCCGGATCATGATTTCATGAAAAACATTGTCTGCTTCGTTGTCGTCGATCAGGATAAATCGCTCAAAAACACTCATGGTGCTGTTCGCTCAGGGTTGTGACAGCCCTGCGGGCAAAGTCAATTCAAAGCGGCTGCCCTCATCGACGATGGATGTCACCGTGATCTGGCCGTGGTGAAGCTCGGCGATGCGGCGGCAGATGGACAGGCCCAGCCCGGAACCCGCATAGTCTTTTTTGTTGTTCAGCCGAGTGAACATCTCGAAGATTCTGTGGCTCTGCTCGGCAGGGATGCCGATGCCGTTGTCCGACACGCTCAGCACCCAGCCACCGGCTTGTTGCTTGCCTTCGATCAACACCACTGGCTTTCTGTCCCTTGGGCAAAACTTCAAGGCATTGGCCACCAGGTTCTGGAGCAGCACACGCAGCAAACTGGCGTCGCCTTGCACCACGGGCAAAGCGCCAAAAGTCACGGACGCAGACCTGCGCTCAATATTGGCAGCCAGGTCCTGCCGCATCTGTTCGGCCACGCTGGCCAGGTCGACGGCTGACAGGGTGAGCGCGTGCCGGTCCATCTGGAGAAAGTCGACCAGATCATCGAGCAGCGTCTTGATGCGTGCGCCACCGGTTTGTACAAACGCCAGGTAGCGCTGAGCGTGGGCGGGCAGTGTGACTGCTGGGTCCTCTGCGATCAGCCCAGCGAAGTTGGTGATGGTGTTGATGGGCTCGCGCAGGTCGTGTGAAACGATGTGGATGAAGCGTTGCTGCTCCAGCGTTTTGTGCTCCAGTTGCTCGACTGTGGACTGCAGCGTTGCTTCTCGGGCGCGAATGGCGTGGATGTCGTGGGCACGGACCACCACTCCGATCACCTCACCGCTGTCGCTGCGAGCGGGCAGGTAAGTCACCTCCATCCAGCGAGGCCCCATCACGGGGAATTCAATGAGCGCTTCGTGGGTCACTTCCTGGCCTTGCGCGGCTTTGTCAAAGTGGGGCTGCACGACCGTTTGGTACACCGTTTCGCCCATGAGTTCAGGAATGCTGTGGCCCACAATGTCGCTGGCGGTTTTGTTCCAGTAGTTGAGGTAACACTGGTTGACGTAACGGTACACGCGGTCCAGCCCAACGAAGGACTTCAGATCCAATCCGGCCAGCGCCAGGGAGGTTTGCACGGCCGTTTGGTGCTGGGCCTCTTTGACCTGAGCAGCCAGCTGAGCCTGGTGCGCTTCTTCGTTTTCCAGCAGAGTCAGCACCAGGCGGGACAAAGAGCGCAACGCTTGGCGCTGAACGTCGTTGAGCTGGCGGCTTCGGCGGTCGATCACGCACACCGTGCCCAGCGCAAAACCGTCGCCGGTCACGATCGGCATGCCAGCGTAAAAGCGGATGTCCGGCGCCTCGGTCACCAACGGGTTGTCGTGAAAGCGGTGGTCGCGGCTGGCGTCTTTGACCTCAAAGATGTCGTCCGGGTTGTGGATCGCGTGGGCGCAGAAAGCCAGTTCGCGCGGTGTTTGCTGCGCCTCCAGCCCTACGCGCGACTTGAACCACTGCCGCTCTTCATCGACCAAGGAAATCAAGGCGATGGGGGTGCCGCAAATGGCCGATGCCAGGGAGGTGATGTGGTCAAACGCTTCCTGCGGCAACGTGTCGAGTACGCCGAAACGTCGCAGCCTGTCCAAGCGCTGGACTTCGTTGGAGGTCGGTGGTGCTGACTGCATCGTGTCGCTGAAAAGTGGAGCCGTTTATCTCACACCTCAACGGCCGAAAAAGCCCCCAATTGCGTTGATGCGCAACCCCAGCAGGTCAAACGTTCAATTTTTTTGTTTGTGTCCGATTCCGACAACAGGCTTACTTCCAAAGCAGTACTCAAACCGACATGCCGCCCGAGACTTCGATCACCGCGCCGTTGATATAGCTGGCCTCGTCGCTGGCCAGAAAGGCATAGACGTTGGCGATCTCTTCGGGCTGGCCGAGGCGACGCAGCGGCACGCGGTGCTCCATTTCTTCGATCACCTTGCCCGGAATGGTGCTCAGGATCGGCGTGCTGATGAAGCCGGGCGCGACCGCATTGACGCGCACGCCCTTGGGTCCGAGCTCCCGGCTCCAGGTCTTGGTGAAGCCGATCACCCCGAACTTGCTCGCGGCATAGTTGGTCTGGCCGAAGTTGCCGTAGATGCCCACCACCGACGACGCGTTGAGGATCACGCCGCTGCCCTGCGCCGTCATCGTGTCGGCCACGGCCTGAGCGCAGTGGAAGACACCGCGCAGGTTGACATCGATCACGCGGTCGAACTGCTCCAGCGTCATCTTCTGCAGGCGCGCGTCCTGGGTGATGCCGGCGTTGTTCACCAGCGCGTCGATGCGGCCAAAGCGCTCTTTCACCTGGGCCACCACGGCGTCGACCATCGCCCGCTGCGTCACGTCCATCACGAAGCCGATGGAGATGGCCCCTTCGGCCTGGCACTGCTTGACGGCCTCATCGACCGCCGCCTGCCTGACGTCGCAGACGATGACGGTCGCGCCTTCGCGCGCGAACTTGAGGGCGGTGGCCAGGCCAATGCCCTGGGCGGCGCCGGTGATGAGGCTGATTTTTCCTTCGAGTCGTTTCATGGTTCTTGGAGATGGTTGGAAAGAAACTCTGCGTGCATCGCCACCAGGGCCTGGGTCCAGTCGGCGGCAAAACGTCGGTTGTCGAACAACGGGCTGACCTGGCAGCGCCTGCGCAACTCGCCGCGCAGCCGCGCGAGGGCTCGCAGGCCTGCGGGGCTGGCGTGCAGCAGTGCTCGCTTCACGTATTCGTCTTCGGTGTGCGTGACCCAGTCATCCAGGCCCAGGTTGCGCAGGTGCGCCTCACCCTGGCGCTCCATCATGCCGGGACGGGTCAGCGTCAGCGTCGGGACACCCATCCACAAGGCTTCGCAAGTCGTCGTGCCACCCGTGTAGGGAAAACTGTCGAGGATGAAGTCAACCTCGTGGTGCGCCTGCAGGTAGCTGGCGCGGCTGGTGGGTGGCAGCAGTTCGCAATGCGCTGGGTCAATGCCAGCTGTGATCAAGCGCGCCACGAAACGCGAGTGCTCGTCGGCTTTGGCCAGACGAGCAGATTGCACGCGAAGGCGGGCGCCGGGCAGCCCGCGCATTACTTGCGCCCAGACACTCAACACGCGGTCGTTGACCTTGGCCAGTTCCTGAAAGCACCCGAATGTGATGAATCCGTTGGATGAGGCGGGTAGGGCGTTGATCTCGGGCGCATCGGCGGGCGGCGCCATGCAAAAGCGGCTGTGCGGCAGGCGCCAGACCTGCTCGCGAAAAAAGACCTCTTCGCCAAGTGGCACGCACAGCGGATCGGCCAGTACCCAGTCGATGGTGGGCAAACCGATCGAGCTGAAATAGCCCAGCCAGCTGACCTGGATCGGTGCCGGCTTGCGAGCGAGAACCCCCAAGCCTTGACCTGCCGTCATGCCCGAGAGTTCAACCAATATGTCGATCTGCTGACCGGCGATGAGCTCAGCCACTGCCGCATCGCCCATTCCGGCGAGGTCATGCCAGGTACTGAATGCGGCGCTCAGTTGTGCCGTCACCTGGTCCCCCTGTGGGCCATTGTTGAACGCATGCAGCGTCAGACTCTGAGGCTCGATGTGGTCAAGGAAGCCGCTGAGGAACCAGCCCACGGGGTGGCTTCGAAAGTCGGCGGACAGCAGCCCCACCCGCAGCGGACCGGGTCGGCGCTGGCGCGGCAGCGGCATGCGCGGCACGTTGATACACAGCGCGTCGCCTCGTGCGCAAGCATGAGCCAAGCGTTCTTGTGGCGTGGTCTGTGGCAACAGGTGTTCGAGAAATAACCGGTTGCGCGTCGCTTCCTGGTGGGTCGGGTCCAGGTGCAGTGCCCGGTCGTAACTCGCCTTGGCATGTTCAAAGTCGAGTTCGGCTTCCCAGGCGCAACCCAGGTTGAAGTGTGGTTGCGCCAGGCCAGGCTGCAGGGCCGCTGCAATCGTGTTCTGTTCACGAACTTCTGCGAATCGGCCCAGCGAGAACAGACAGGCTGACAGATTGAGACGAGAAACGTAGTCCTGGGGCGACAGGGCCACCGCACGGCTGAGCAAAGGAATTGCCTCTTCAGACCGGCCTGCCTTGTCCAGCGCCCTGCCCAGGTTGGGCAACACCGCCATTTCCTCCCCGGGCACTTGAAGCAAGCGCCGCCACACCACCTCGGCCTCGTCAAACCGGCGCGTCGTTGCCAACGCAATGGCCAGCATGTGCATGCCGGGCACGATGCCCCGTTCCACCACGTTTGCTTGGCGAAGAATCCTCTGGGCTCGGTCAGGCTGACCTTCGCGAAGTGCAGCGTCGGCCGACGTCAGCGGATCGGCAGATGCTGAAGATGAAGCTTGACCGATGGAGACTGTCAAACGGTGTCGTGAGGGGCGCGTGACCATGCGGATAGCTTACCTGTCTGCCCCCTTCTTGCCGCTCAGTACATGGGTTGGTGAGCGCGCAGTACCCGTTTAACGGCATCGCTCAACACAAAGCCACTGCCGAATTTGCCAGCCAGTTCGGCGCAGCGCTGCTCGAACGCCTCGATGCCCTGGCCGTAGATGAACTGCAGCGCGCCGCCCGTCCAGGCCGGGAAGCCGATGCCGAAGATCGAGCCGATGTTGCCGTCGTGCACGCTGGTGAGCACGCCTTCTGCCAGGCAGCGCGCGGTCTCTACCGCCTGGCGGTAGAGCATGCGGTCTTTCACGTCTTGCAGGTTCCAGGCGTGGTCGGGTTTCTCGAACATCGGTTTCAGTTCGGGCCACAGGTGTTTCTTGCCGCCTTCGGGGTAGTCGTAGAAGCCGCCGCCGCTGGCGCGCCCGCTGCGGTGGTGTTGCTTGACCATGCGCTCGACCAGGGTCTCGCCCGGGGTCGCCACATACGGCTGGCCGTCCTTCTGGAAGTCGATGCGGGTCTGCTCCAGCACGTGCACCGAAAGCGAGAGCGCGGTCTCGTCCAGCACTGCCAGCGGGCCGACCGGCATGCCGGCCTGCATGGCGGCGTTTTCGATCACCGGCGCCGGGATACCTTCGCCCAGCATGGCCGCGCCTTCCATCACGAAGGTGCCGAAGGTGCGGCTGGTGTAGAAGCCGCGCGAGTCGTTCACGACGATGGGCAGCTTGCCCAGCGCCTGCACATAGTCGTAGGCGCGGGCGATGGTTTCATCGTCGGTGTCTTTGCCGCGGATGATCTCGACCAGCTTCATCTTGTCCACCGGGCTGAAGAAGTGGATGCCGACGAACTTCTTCGCATCGCGGCTGGCCTGGGCCAGGCCGGAGATGGGCAGGGTGGAGGTGTTGCTGGCGAAGAAGCCGCCCTCGGCCAGCATGGGCTCGGCTTCCTTCGTCACCACGGCCTTGAGCTCGCGCTGCTCGAACACCGCCTCGATGATCAGGTCGCAGCCCTGCAGGTCGGCGGCACTGGCGGTGGGCGTGATGAGGTTCAGGATGCCTTGTTGCTTCTCGGCGCTCATCTGGCCCTTGTCGACGCGCTTCTGCGTGAGCTTCGCCGTGTACGACTTGCCCTTCTCGGCGGCCTCGACGCTCACGTCCTTGAGCACGGTGGCGATGCCCTTGGTGGCTTGTGAGTAGGCGATGCCCGAGCCCATCATGCCGGCGCCGAGTACGCCCACCTTCTTGGGTTGGTAACGCGGCACGTCCTTCGGCCTCGACTGTCCGCCCTTGATGGCGTTCATGTTGAAGAAGAAGGTGTTGATCATGTTCTTGGCCACGCTGCTCGTCATCAGCCCGGCCAGGTAGCGGCTTTCCACGCGCATGGCGGTGTCGAAGTCGACCATCGCGCCTTCGACCATGGCGGCCAGCGCGGCTTCAGGAGCGGGGTAGAGGCCGCGCGTCTTCTGCTTGAGCACGGCCGGCGCCACGCTCAGCATGCCCGCGATCTTGGGGCTGCTAGGCGTACCACCGGGCACACGATAGTCCTTGCGCTCCCACACGTGCTGGGCGGCCTCAGGCTTGCCTTGCGCCGATTCGATGAAGGCCAGCGCGCGCGGCATCAGCTCCTCCGGCGCGGCGACCAGTTCGTGCACCACGCCGATCTTCAGCGCCTCTTCGGGGCCAAAGAGCTTGCTCTCCAGGATGTAGGGCTGCGCCGCCATCAGCCCAAGCACGCGGGTCATCTTGGTGATGCCACCACCTCCGGGGATCAGGCCCAGGGTGATCTCGGGCAGGCCGAACTGGATCTTGGGGTTGTTGACGGCGATGCGGTGGTGGCCGACCAGCGCCACTTCCCAGCCACCGCCCAGTGCCGCGCCGTTGAGGAAGCTCACCACTGGCACGCCCTGTGTCTCGATGGTGCGGAAGTTGCGCTTGATGCGCTCGATCTCTTTGAACACGCGCGGACCGTCGGCGGCGGTTGAGCGCATCACGCCTTTGAGGTCGGCGCCGGCGAAGAAGGTGCTCTTGGCCGAGGCCAGCACGATGCCCTTGAGCTGGGCCTTGTCCTTGGTCACCTGCGCGGCGATGGCTTCCAGGTCGTCCTGCCACTGCAGGCACATGGTGTTGACCGGCGAGCCTTGCTCGTCGAAGGTGATGGTCGCGATGCCGTTGGCGAGGTCGTAGCGGATGGTCTTGGTGATCATTGGGTTCTCCACGGGTGCTTTTCCAGAAACACCGCGGAACCGGCTTTGCCGGGCCGCTGGTGTTGCCCCCTTGTAGGGGGTGACGCGCGAAGCGCGGCGCGGGGGTGGGTCGTCAGACCCTTTCGACGACTGTCGCAATGCCCATGCCGCCGCCGACGCAGAGCGTGGCGAGGCCGTAGCGTTTGCCCGTGCGGTGCAGCTCGTCGATCAAGGTGTTCAAAATCATCGCGCCGGTCGCGCCCAGCGGGTGTCCCATGGCGATCGCGCCGCCGTTGACGTTCACCTTTTCATGCGGCACGCCCATCTCCTGCATGAACTTCATGGGCACCACCGCGAAGGCTTCGTTGACCTCGAACAGGTCGATCTGATCGATGGTGAGGCCGGCCTTGGCCAGCGCCTTGCGCGCCGCCGGCATGGGGCCGGTGAGCATGATGGTCGGGTCGGCGCCCGAGAGTGCGACCGAGACGATGCGCGCGCGCGGCGTGAATCCGTGCGTCTTGCCGGCGGCCTCGCTGCCGATCAGCAGGGCCGCTGCGCCGTCCACGATGCCCGACGAATTGCCCGCGTGGTGCACGTGATGGATGCGCTCGACCTGCGGGTAGCGCTGCAGCGCGACCGCATCAAAGCCCATGGCGCCGAGTTGTTCAAACGCGGGTTTGAGGCCGGCCAGGCCTTCCAGGGTGGTGCCCGGCTTGATGAACTCGTCCTGCTCCAGGATGGTCAGGCCCATGGCGTCCTTCACCGGCACGACCGAGCGGTCGAAGTGCCCTGCGGCGCGGGCGGCGGAGGCGCGCCTCTGTGATTCGAGCGCGAAAGCGTCCACATCGTGGCGGCTGAAGTCATTGAGCGTGGCGATCAGATCGGCGCCAATGCCCTGCGGCACGAACAGGGTGGCGCTGTTGGTCTCCGGGTCCTGCGCCCAGGCGCCGCCATCCGAGCCGATGGGTACGCGGCTCATGCTCTCCACGCCGCCGGCCACCACCAGGTCTTCCCAGCCGCTTTTGACCTTCATGGCCGCCATGTTCACCGCCTCCAGGCCCGAGGCGCAGAAGCGGTTGAGCTGAACGCCCGAGCAGCGCCAGTCCCAACCGGCTTTTAGGGCCGCGATCTTGGGGAGCACCGAGCCTTGTTCGCCGATGGGTGCGACCACGCCCATCACCACATCGTCCACGGCCGCGGTGTCCAGGTCGTTGCGGCGTTGCAGCTCGCTCAGCAACCCAGCCAGCAGGTTGATCGGCTTGACCTCGTGCAGGCTGCCGTCCTTCTTGCCCTTGCCGCGCGGCGTGCGGATGGCGTCGTAAACGAAGGCTTCGCTCATGGCTGGCCTCCGCAGAACCGCTTCAAGGAGGCCAGGGCCCCCTCGGGGGGCAGAGAACGCAAGTGAACGTGGGGGCTCATGGTGTCTCCTAGGGGAAAGGTCTGGGGTCGGGACGCGCCGGATCAGTATAGACTTTTGCCAAGCAAGCGCTTTGTAAAAATCAACGCCCCCAGTCCAAAAGGTGACACCATGATCGACCGCACCCTCTTCAGCGCCGACCACGAGGCCTTCAGCGACAGCTTCCGCCGCTTTGTCGAAAAGGAAATCACGCCCTTCCACGACGGCTGGGAAGAGCAGGGTTATGTGGACCGCGAGGTCTGGCGTGCGGCGGGTGAGAACGGTTTTCTGTGCATGACCATGCCCGAGGCATACGGCGGCGCCGGGGCCGACAAGCTGTATTCGGTGGCGCAGATGGAAGAGATCTCCCGTGCGGGCGCGAGCGGCATCGGCTTCGGCCTGCACAGCGAGATCGTGGCGCCGTACATCCTGCATTACGGCACCGAGGCGCAGAAGAAAAAATACCTGCGGCTGCTGGCCACCGGCGAGATGGTGGGCGCCATCGCCATGAGCGAACCCGCCGCCGGCAGCGATCTGCAGGGTGTGAAGTCCACGGCCATCAAGCAGGCCGACGGCAGCTACCTGCTCAACGGCAGCAAGACCTTCATCACCAACGGCTGGCACGCGGACCTGGTGATCGTGGTCGCCAAGACCGACCCGGCCGCTGGCGAGCAACGGGGAGGAAAGGGCACCAGCCTGCTGCTGGTGGAGCGCGGGATGGAGGGCTTCAGCAAGGGCAAGCGCCTGAAGAAGCTGGGCATGAAGGCGCAGGACACGTCCGAACTGTTTTTTGACAATGTGAAGGTGCCGGCCGAGAACCTGTTGGGTGGCGCCGCCTTCGAAGGCAAGGGCTTCATCTGCCTGATGGAGCAACTGCCCTGGGAGCGGCTGCAGATCGCCATCAGCGCGGTGGCGGCGGCCCAGGCGGCGATCAACTGGACAGTCGAGTACGTCAAGGAGCGCAAGGTGTTTGGCCAGGCGGTGGCGAGCTACCAGAACACCCGTTACACCCTGGCCGAGCTGCAGACCGAGGTGCAGGTGGCGCAGGTGTTTGTGGACAAATGCTGCGAGCTGGTGAACCTGGACAAGCTCGACACCGCCACCGCCAGCATGGCCAAGTACTGGTGTTCTGACCTGCAGTGCAAGGTGATGGACGAGTGCGTGCAGCTGTTTGGTGGCTACGGCTACATGTGGGAATACCCGATCACCCGGGCCTACGCCGATGCGCGGGTGCAGCGCATCTACGGCGGCACCAACGAGATCATGAAAGAGGTGATCTCGCGCTCGATGGGGCTGGGCGGGCGCTGACCATGCACCGGTTCCTCAACCCAGGTCAATGCGTTGCTCAATGACCAGATCGTGGGGTGCTTCATAGTCGGCCAGCAGCACCAGTCGGTCGGTGGCTTCAGACTGCTCCATCAGCCAACCAGTCAGGTAGCGGATCGAGG
>JBIIQD010000059.1:0-9523 GCA_044342265.1 Hydrogenophaga sp.
TCTGGAATCTTGTCGGCTGGCTTTTGAGCCGTCAGCTTCTCAGGCGCCGCCGAGGCCGTTGGCTTCTGGGACGCTTCCGCCAATTTGTCCTTTGAAGGCTCTTCGCGTGACGGCGCCGTGGCTGAGCTCGATGTCGGGGTCTTGGCTTCCACCACCTCCTCGCGCGGCGCCAGGCTCTCGGCGGTGGTCACGGCAGGTACTTTGGCGACCACGGGCGCCGTCGGCTCAGGCTTCGAAGCTGAGGGGCCGGGCGGATTGCGAGAGGGAATCTCGATCGGAATGTCGACCGCGATCGGACGCGGCTGGGTGTCGAACAACAGCGGAAAACCCAGCACGCCCAACAACACCAGCGCAACAGCTCCAATCAGACGATGGCGTGCCCGTCGGCGCACGGCCTCGATGCTTTGCGGTGGTGGAGGGGCCGAATGGCCCGCTGAACCGGAACGGGAAATGAGCATGCGAAAGTGGGCCCGGCGGTGTGCTTTTGGGGGGTCAGCTCGCGAGGTGTTTGGCCGCCAGACGCGGCACGCCGTCCCTCAGAACACCCCCCACCGTGTGGAAGGAACCAAAGACCACGATTCTATCAGCGGGGTCTGCGGCGGACACCGCTTCCTGCAGGGCGCTCATGGGTGTCGGGTAGCAGCCTGCCACGCGGGATGTGCCCCCTGGCGCGGTGGCAGGCATGGTGTCCAGCGCCTGGGCCAACATCGTCGCTGTGCTCGCTCGCGGCAGAGGCAGATCGGTCAGGTACCAGCGGTCGACCAAGGGGGCAATGCGCACCAGCATGGCCGCCAGATCTTTGTCGGCCATGGCACCAAAAACGGCGTGGGTGGTGGGATAAAACCCCATCGCATCCAGGTTTTCCGCCAGCGCGGCGACCGAATGCGGGTTGTGTGCAACGTCCAGCACCAGCGTTGGGGTACCGGGAACAATCTGGAAGCGGCCTGGCAGTTCGACCATGGCCAGTCCGTTGCGCACCGCCTGGGCGGTCACCGGCAGGCGCGAACGCAGGGCTTCGATCGCTGCGAGCACCCCAGAGGCATTGACCAGCTGGTTGGCGCCACGCAGGGCCGGATACGCCAGGCCGCTGTACTTGCGCCCGCCGTGGGAGGGGTGCATGGCCCAGCCCCATTGCTGCTGGTCGCCCGCGAAATGAAAGTCCTTGCCCAGTCGCCACAGTTGCGCGTCCACCTCAAGGGCACGGTCGAGCACGCTCTGGGGTGGAACCGGATCGCTCACCACCACCGGACGTCCAGTGCGCATGATCCCTGCCTTTTCATAGCCGATGGCTTCGCGCGTGTTGCCCAGCAACGCCATGTGGTCCAGCGCGATGCTGGTGATCACGGCGCAATCGGGGTCGAGGATGTTCACCGCATCCAGCCGGCCTCCCAGTCCAATCTCCAGGATCGCTACGTCCAGACCGCTGCGCGCGAGCGTTTGCAAGATGGCCAGGGTAGTGAACTCGAAATAGGTCAGGACGATGGCCCCTTCCTCGCCCTCACTGCCGTTGCCCCGCCGGGCCGCTTCGACCTCGGCAAAGGCCGGCAACAGCGTTTGCGCGTCAACCGGTTGGCGGCCGACCCTGCACCGCTCTTCAAAGTGCACCAAATGGGGCGAGGTGTAAACGCCTGTGCGGTAGCCAGCCTCGCTGTAAACCGCCTCAAGCATGGCGCAGGTCGACCCCTTGCCGTTGGTGCCCGCCACAGTGACCACAGGGCATGGCAAGGTCAGGCGCATGCGCCGGGCCACGCGCTGGACGCGGTCCAGCCCGAGTTCGATGCCGCTGACGCCTTGCGGATGCTGGCGCTCGCAGTGCGCCAGCCAGTCTTCCAATGTGTTCATGGCCCGGATTATCCCGGCCCTTACAAAACCTTGGTTCAGCCCGCGAAGCGGTCGGTCGCTGCGATGAGCTGCGCCAGGATGCCGGGTTCGTTGAACGCGTGCCCGGCATCGGGCACAAGGTGGAAATCGGCCTGCGGCCAGGCACGGTGCAGCGCCCAGGCAGTGTGCGCCGGGGTGCAGACGTCGTAGCGGCCCTGCACGATCACGCCCCGAATGCCTGCGAGCTTGTGCGCGTCGCGGATCAGTTGACCCTCGTCCATCCAGCCATCGTGTACGAAGTAGTGGTTCTCAATGCGTGCGAAAGCCAGCGAGAACGCGTCACTGGAGTGTTTGGCGGTGTTGGCGGGGTCGGGCAGCAGTCGGATGGTCTGCCCTTCCCATAGGCTCCAGGCGCGGGCACAAACCAGCTGCGCCACTGGGTCGTCACCGGTCAGACGCTGGCGATAGGCGCTCAGCAGGTCACCGCGCTCCGCCTGGGGAATCGGCGCAAGAAAGCCCTCCCAAAGATCCGGAAACAGCCTGGAAGCGCCCTCCTGGTAGTACCAGCGCACTTCCTCGCGGCGCAGGGTGAAGATGCCACGAACCACCAGTTCACAGACGCGCTCGGTGTGCGTCTGCGCATAGGCCAGCGCCAGCGTGCTGCCCCAGGAGCCACCGAATACCAGCCAGCGCTCGACGTCCAGCATCATGCGCAGCCGTTCGATGTCGGCCACCAGGTGCCAGGTGGTGTTGTTCTCCAACGAGGCCGATGGTCTGGAACGACCGCAGCCGCGCTGGTCGAACAGCAGCACGCAGTACTTTTGCGGGTCAAACAGGCGTCTGTGGTCTGGCGAACAGCCCGAACCCGGCCCGCCGTGCAGGAACACCGCGGGCTTGCCCTGCGGGTTGCCGCAGAGTTCCCAGTAGATCTGGTGGCCGTCGCCGGTGTCGAGCACACCGGTTTTGAAGGGCTCGATGGGTGGGTAGAGGCCTCGCTGGGTCATGAGAGAGACGCCGCCTTCATCAGGCCGCGTGACAGAATCCTGGGATGACCACACTCTACGGCATCCCCAACTGCGACACCGTCAAGAAGGCCCGTGCCTGGCTCACTGAGCGCGGCGTCTCGCACAACTTTCACGACCTCAAAAAACAGGGCGTGCCCGAAGCCGCGCTGGACCGTTGGCTGGCCAGCGCCGGGCACGACACACTGGTCAACCGCAAAGGCACGACCTGGCGCGGTTTGGACGAAGCCACTCGCGCCGGCACGGTGGACAACGCCAGCGCCCGTGCCCTGCTGCGGCAACACGCCAGCGTGATCAAGCGCCCGGTGGTCGAGTGGGCCGACGGCTCGATCACCGTGGGCTTCGACGCCGCCGACTGGTCTGCCCGCGTCTGAACTTCAGCCCCCACGCTCCACCACCGCGCGGGCAATGCCCCAGCACCGGGGATGGACCCGGAGCCACCCGGACCCGGGGGCTGTTTCGCCTTGGGGCGGCCCGGCGGCGAAACCCGACCCCCGCCGCCTAAAATCGCGGTTTCGCCTTCATTTTTCCCAACGGATTCCTCCATGAGCACCACCCAGATCAGCGGCGTTGCCGTCAACACCCAGGCCAGCGTGTACTTCGATGGCAAATGCGTCAGCCACGGCATCACCTTCCCCGATGGCACCAAGAAGTCGGTCGGCGTGGTGCTGCCCGCCACGCTCACCTTCAACACCGGCGCGCCCGAGATCATGGAATGCGTGGCCGGCGGCTGCGAATACAAACTGGCTGGCAGCGATGCCTGGCTCAAGTCCGGCCCGGGCGAAAAGTTCAGCATTCCCGGCAATAGCAGCTTCGACATCCGGGTGACCGAGGCTTACCACTACATCTGCCATTTCGGTTAATCCCAGCTTCAGCACACACATGGCCACCATCCTCCAAAACCTGCCCGCCCAGCAGAAAGTCGGCATCGCTTTTTCCGGCGGGCTCGACACCTCCGCCGCTCTGCTGTGGATGAAGCAAAAGGGCGCCCTGCCCTACGCCTACACCGCCAACCTCGGCCAGCCCGACGAGGCCGACTACGACGAAATCCCGCGCAAGGCCATGGCCTACGGCGCCGAAAAGGCCCGCCTGATCGACTGCCGCCTGCAGCTCGCGCACGAAGGCATTGCCGCCATTCAGTGCGGCGCGTTCCACATCAGCACCGGCGGCATCACCTACTTCAACACCACCCCGCTGGGCCGCGCCGTCACCGGCACCATGCTGGTGGCCGCGATGAAGGAAGACGACGTCCACATCTGGGGCGACGGCAGCACCTTCAAGGGCAACGACATCGAGCGCTTCTACCGCTACGGCCTGCTCACCAACCCCAGCCTGAAGATCTACAAGCCCTGGCTGGACCAGCTGTTCATCGACGAACTGGGCGGCCGTGCCGAGATGAGTGCCTTCATGACGGCCAACGGCTTTGGCTACAAGATGAGCGCCGAAAAGGCCTACAGCACCGACAGCAACATGCTCGGCGCCACCCACGAAGCGAAAGACCTGGAACACTTGAGCAGCGGCATCCGCATCGTCAACCCCATCATGGGCGTGGCGTTCTGGAAGCCCGAGGTGGAGGTGAAGGCCGAAGAGGTGACGGTGCGCTTTGAAGAAGGCCAGCCGGTCGCCATCAACAACCAGCGCTTCGACTCGCCGGTGGACATGTTCCTCAAGGCCAACGAGATCGGCGGGCGCCACGGCCTGGGCATGAGCGACCAGATCGAGAACCGCATCATCGAAGCCAAGAGCCGCGGCATCTACGAAGCGCCCGGCATGGCGCTGCTGCACATCGCCTACGAGCGCCTGGTCACCGGCATCCACAACGAAGACACCATCGAGCAGTACCGCATCAATGGCCTCAAACTTGGCCGCCTGCTCTACCAGGGCCGCTGGTTCGACCCGCAGTCCATCATGCTGCGCGAAACCGCCCAGCGCTGGGTGGCCCGCGCCGTGACTGGCGAAGTGACGCTGGAACTGCGCCGCGGCAACGACTACAGCATCCTCAACACCGAATCCCCGAACCTCACGTACGCGCCCGAGCGCCTGAGCATGGAAAAGGTGGAAGACGCGCCGTTCAGCCCGCTGGACCGCATCGGCCAGCTGACCATGCGCAACCTGGACATCACCGACACACGCGCCAAGCTGGGCATTTATGCCAAGACGGGGTTGCTGTCGCTGGGTGAAGGTGCGCAGATGCTGCGCTTGGAGGGCGGTAAAGGCGAATGAGCGCTTGAGCCACCGCGACCCTTTCCCGGATGCCCTGCGCGCCCTGGCGCTGCTGGGGGTGTTGGTGATCAATGCTGCAGGCTACCTTGACGCACCCTGGGGCCCGGTACTTGGAGATGAAACCGCCCGCGAAGGGGGCGCCACCCTGGCCCTGCAGGGCTTGTACGCCTTCGGTGTTCAGGGCAAGGCCTACCCGGTGCTCGCCTTTCTGTTCGGCATGGGACTGGTCCTGGCCCAGCGTCCCCTGCCCGCCTCGCAGGCACTGGACAGGGCGCGTCGCCGCCAGAAGTGGCTGCTGCTGCTGGGCTTGATGCATGGCGTGTTCATCTACTTTGGCGACATCCTCACCGCGTATGCGCTGATCGGCTGGCTGCTGCTGAACCACGTTCGCATGCCCTGGAGCCGACTGCGCAAACAGCTGCGACGAGCCATGGTCTGGGCCCTGGTGGTGACAGCGGGCACCGTCGCGCTGACCGGCCTGTGGTGGACGGACGGATCTGGCACCACTGCCGACACCGGAGCAAGCTTTGCCACCGTGACCAACTTGTCTGGTTTCTGGTCGCTCAATGCAACAGCCTATCTCGTCATTCAGCTGGGCACCTTGATTCTGGGGTTTCCACTGTTCCGCCTGCTGATGCTGGCGGGCATCGCGGCTGCGCGCCTGCGATGGCTTACACACCCGCGCTGGAAGGGCCAACGCCAGCGGCTGCTGCGGTACTGGGCATGGCCAGCGCTGTTGCTCAACGCAGCCTTCGGCACGGTTCGCATGCTGGTTGCGGGCGATGAGCCGTCGCTCGGCATGGTGGAGATGCTGGGTTACGCCGTCGGCCCGCTGTTGTCGATGGTGATGGTGACGGCGCTGGCGCAGCACGCCGCTCGCGCGCCCTGGCTGCTGGCGCTGGCGCCTCTGGGTCAGCGCACGCTGACGCTGTACATCGGCCACGGGCTGCTGTGCATGCTGCTGTTCAGTGGTACCGGCTTGGGTTGGAAGCCAGACCTGGGGGGAATGCTGATGTTCTCGCTTATGCTTTGGGGGCTTGCTTGGTTGCTGGCGAAGGCCAGCAGGCGTCAGCGCTGGCCGTTGGAGGCATGGCTGGCAAGAGTGGCCCATCGGTGAGCGCACCTGGTCCCTAGGCGGGTGAGCGTCGCTGGAACAAGGTGCACTGATGTTTTAGCGTCCAGACAAAAAAACGCTGAAACCCGACTCCCGCGCCATCTGCTAAGACCGTGAACTTTCAGACACTTTTCCTCAAGCAACCGAGCGCAGTGCGCAAGCTGCTTGACCGGGGCCTCAGCGTCTTGGGACTGATGCTGGTGTCGGGCTTCGTCGCCCACCAAGCAGGCTCCCCAGACGCATCTCTGGAACTTAGGATCCGGGCCAAACTGGAACCCGCACAGGGCTTGCGCGTGTACCACGTCTCGGGCGATGCTGCCTTTTCAGAAGAACGTGCCAACTATGTTGAAGCAGGGGGGGCATTGGAGGGCGACGCGCCGCTATTTCGAGTTGTGATGAACACGCCGGAGCCTGTGACACGACTGCGGATCGACACCGACAAGTCGTCTGGCGCATTTGAATTTGTCCAGGTTGAGTGGATCACGCCACAAGGAACAGCGCGCTACACAGGCAAAGACCTGTTGAAGCAACAGCCTGTCCTTCATGATCTTGCGGTCGAAGAGCCCGTCGGCGACACCGATCGAGCAACAATATCCAGCACGGTCCGGTTGCGGTTGGCCGGCCCCGACCCCTTCATCGAGCTGCAGCGGCCAGCGATCCTGCAGGTCGAAACGGGTTGGGGACATCAACGACCATGGCGCTCGTTTCGCTCGCCCATGGTGCTTGTTCTGGGCCTGGCTTTATTGATGCTGGCGCAAATGAGGACGCTGCTCACATGGGCTTCGGGCATGAACAAGCTAGCGCGGCGCTGCGGTGTCGCCTGGGGCTCCTCTCTGTCCGTTCCGCTGGGTCCTGGAGCCATCGCACTGTTGGCCATGGTGCCTCTGGCTTTCGCGCTGAACGTCGCACTGAAACTCCACAATTCTTCCCTGGGGATGTGGAGCCATCAACATGGAGGCGCCGGAAAAGACGTGAGCTTGACATGGGGAGAGCCAGTAGACATAAAGTCAGACGAGTGGTTCGTGCACACCCCTTGGCTCCTCAACCAAGTACAGACCGGCTTCAAGACGAACAATCCCAACGTGGGACCACCCGGTGCCACTTTAGTGACCAGTTTGCCGGTATTGCACCCTACGGCGCTGGTCCAGCCGCAGTTCTGGGGCTACTTCCTGTTTGATGTCGAGCGTGGTCTCTCCTGGCATTGGGGGTTCAGAGCGCTGTCACTGCTGACGTCGGTTTATCTGCTGTTGCTGTTGCTGACCCGTGGCCAGACGCTGGCAGCCGCTGCTGGCTCCATCGGCGTCTTTGGCTCAAGCTTTGTTCAGTGGTGGTATGCCTCCTGGCTGACGGAGATCATCACGGGCATGTCCTGCGCGCTGATCGGCGTGTTTGTCTGGAGTCACTCGCGCACTGCAAAGCTGGTCTACCCTGCGGCGCTGATCGCCGCCTTTGCAGGCATGCACGTCGTGCTCCACCCCTATCTGCCTTTCCTGGGATCGTTGGCCTTTCTCGGCGTCTTTGTTTCAGTTGCTTTGCTTTGGGAAAGCCATTCCAGCGGCACGTTTCGCTTGCACCTGAGTCACCGTCTGCTAGCTTTGCTCCTCGGCTTAGCGGTTTTTGCAGCTTTGTTTTGGAGCTACTACGCCACCGCCCGGCTGGCTATCGAAGGCATCATGAACACGGTCTACCCCGGTAAACGCATAGTGCTCGGCGGAGACCTCGCGATGTCCAACTACCTGATGGGTCTGTTCGAGTTCTGGCGCGACAAGTACCAGTACCCAGATCTGGCAACGAATCCTGTCGAATCCGCGCGCCATCTGTACCTTTTTCCAGCGGTGGCGCTGGCGGCCCTGGCCCTGCGCAAGCAAGTGCGCTTCGGCGCCGTGTTCTGGAGCATTCTGGCCTATTGCGTGCTCGTTGTGCTTTGGACGACAGTGCCTCTTCCAGACCTGATCAGAAGTGCCTTGGCGGCAATGGGGCTGGCTTACATCCCGCCCGTGCGCATGCTCAGCGGTCTGGCGATCGCATCCACACTGCTGCTGGTGCTGGCGGTGGTACAGGTGTCAAAACACAAGCCACTCTCCGTGGCCATCACCTTGGTCGTGCTCGCCCTGTGTGCTTTGGTGGTGTATGGGGCCTGGCTGATCACGATACCGATCAACCCGACGTTCTACACGCCCGTTCGGCTCGTGGTTGCGGTCGTTGCTGTCACGCTGCTGATGTGGTCCGTGTGCAGGGGCCAACAGGCAATTCTCATGGCCGGCGTCCTGGTTGCAGCATTCATGCCCTTGCAACTCAACCCGTTCACCAACGGTTTGGCGCCTGTTCTGGACAAAAACCTGTTTCGGCTGACCCGGGCCTTGGACCAGGAGCAGACCGAAAAATGGGCCGTGTTTGGTGCAACTTCGTTGTCGCAGTTGCTGCGAGCCAACGGGCATGAGGTCATCAGCGGTGAGTACTACGTCCCACGGTTCGATCTCATGCACCATTTCGATCCGAATGAAAAGTACATCAGAGGCTGGAACAACTATGGCCCCATAAGCTTCGCCACATCTGACCACCCCGAACGCATCGACTTTCTGGTCGAAACGATACCGTACATCATTAAGCTGAACCCTTGTCATCCGGCCATGACATCAGTGGGTGTGACTCGATTTGTCTTTCATCAGCGGCCCGACCTGGCTCAGATGCCTTGCCTCAAGCCACTCGGCGCGTTCGAGAGCATCAACATCTATATCTATGGCGTCAAAGCGGCTGGCTCCTGATCAAACCCCTTCACAATTCAATTGCCTTACACCACCACAGGCTCAGGCTCCAACCGGATGCCAAAGCGTTCATACACGCTGGTCTGGATCGCCTTGGCCAAGGTCATCACCTCACCGCCGGTACAGGGGTTTGCCGACCCACCACGGTTCACCAGCACCAGCGCCTGTTTTTCATAGACGCCCGCATTGCCCATGCTCTTGCCTTTCCAGCCACAGGCGTCGATGAGCCAGCCCGCGGCGAGCTTGATGCTGCCGTCGGGCATGGGGTAGTGCACTACTTTTGGATCGCGCGCAATGATGTCGGCGCATTGTTCCATCGTCACGGTCGGGTTCTTGAAGAAGCTGCCGGCATTACCGATGACGCTCGGGTCGGGCAACTTGGCGCGGCGGATCGCCACGATCCAGTCAAATATCTGCCATGCATCCGGCTGGCGAATCCCTGTTTCTTGCATCTTGCGCTCCAGGTCCAGGTAACCCAGCACGGGTTTCCAGGGCTTGGGCAGCCAGAATCGCACGCGGGTGATGAGCGCACGGCCCGCGAGACCGAAACTGCGCTCGTCCGAGGGCACGTGCTTGAA
>JBIIQD010000060.1:0-9513 GCA_044342265.1 Hydrogenophaga sp.
GGCGTCATGCTCAGGTAGCCCAACCGTTCGAGGTTGGCCAGCATGGCGGGAGACAGGGGCAAAGCGCTGAACGCGGCGGGCGCCGCGGCGCTGGGGGTCTGAGAAGAAGTCATCCCCGATTATCCGGGGCGCGGCCTGTCGGTGGACCTCACCTCGCGTTGGACTGCATGGCGCTCTTGAGCATGCGCCCCATCAGCTCAAGAAACTCCGGGTTGCCCATCATCTGCTGCGTGACGATGCCGTTGACTTTCTGGGACGCGTTTTCCAGCCGCTGGATCACAGCCACCACCGCGGCATCGTCGAAAGCCGCCAGCAGCTGCTTCACATGGTCCGGCGCCATCTTCTGGTTGATCACGCGCGCGGTGCGCCAGTTGATCTGCTCCAGCGAATAGGCCTGCCCCAGCTCGGTCATCTTTTTCTTGTGCAGCGCGACGGCTTTCTTGTCGGTCGCCTTCGGCTGGGTCATCTTGCCGATCCGGGCGATGAACTGGTCGCGGCTGGCCGCAAAGTTGTCCCGGTCGCCCTGGGTCATCAGCTTGGCCACCAGGCGACTGGCCACCTCCTCGTTCGCGTCCAGAGACTGGATCACGTCCAGCGGCTTGTCCGGCGCGTCCATCACGTCGTCAACCAGGGTGTCGACGAAAGCGTCCATCGCGATGGACACTGGCGCCGCAACGTACTGGTACTCCTCCACGTAGTAGCGGCCGACGGGGGTTTTGAAGAAGGCATCGAGCCTGCCCACTTCCTCGGTGCTCAGTTCGTCCGCAAAGCTGCGGGCCACATGGGGTCCGACGACATTCCAGTCCAGCTGCTTTTCAATCAGCGCGGAGAACTCCTTGAGCAGCGCAGCCCGGGTGTCGGTGCCGCCCGGCTGGGACGGCGAACCACCGGGCATGGCGTTCAAGCGCTTTTGCAACTGGTAGCTGTTGACCTCCGGGATCGCGGTTTTCAATACCTTGTCCACCTGCATGGTGGCCAGCAAGCCGTTGACTTCGTCCATGGTGGCGGCGTGTGCGCCGGACCAGAGAAGCAGGCAGGCCAGGGTGGCGGCCTTGACGAAACGGACCGTTGTGTTCATGGGCAATCGAGTGAAGTTGAATGGGGTGCTTGGCCCGGAGGGGCAGGATGCGAACGCGAGTGGCGTCAGGCGCGCTGCAGCGCCGCCATCTCCATCTGTGGTGGCGCCTGGCTGGCGACCTCGGGCTCGGCAGGCTGCCGCGCATCCGCCTGCGCCAGGCCGGACAACGAAGCCGGCTCGGGGGTATTGGCGGCTTCGCGGGCGTCAACGCGGCCTTCCCTGACCTGATAACCGTCGGCCTGTGCGAAACGGATCTCGCCATCGGCCGCCTTCATGTGGGTGATGCCCGTCAACCCGTCCTCGCGCGCCTGTCTGGCGACCGCTGCCACGGTGTTGTCCATGCCCGCGTCCCAGGCCAGTCCATGCCGGTCGGCGATGCCACGGACCTGCTGCTCGCTGTCCTGCAGAAGCTGCCGCGAGGTGTCCGACAGGTCGGCACGCGGGTCCTGCGAACTGCTGCCCTTGGCGGGCGCTGGTTCAGCGGGCTGTTCGGGGCCGGTGCGGCGCTCCTGCTCCAGCTGATGGATGCTCTCCCCCAGCTGGCGCGGTGTTTCGGTCCACAAGGCCCCGGGGTCGTCGGCATTGAGGCGGACGCCGGTGGCGGCCTCGACGGTGTCGCGTGCCCAGGAAGAACAGTTGTTGGTGTAGCCCCAGGTGGCGCTATCCTTGAGCTGGGCGTCGAGCTTCTGCGCCTGCTCGGGGCTGAGTTTGAAGTAGCGGCTGGCGGCCGGCGTGTCGCCGTCCTCCATGCCCTGACGGACATCGCTGCCGCTGCCGTTGTCTTCTGCGCGCGGATGCGCATCGGGCCAGAGCCCGTAGTTGGTGGTCGTTCCGTCGCGGGTGACCGATATCCACGCATGACCCGCGTCAAAACCGTACGGCTGACCGGTTTCCGGATCGGTCTGACCTTTTCGGACGTTGCTGTGCACGCCCAGCATCACGTCATCGGCCATTGTCCCCTCTCTCTTCCCTGTGCGAAACGGGAGTGGCCCGTCAGCGCGTCAGAGGAATTTCTTCCTGGACAAGGCCCTGGCCCTGGATCAGCACCTTTTCGCCCTGGTATGGCAGCAGCACTTCGTATGTGAAGCGGTCCCCGCCGCTCGACTCCGGCAACACCGGACTCATGGCGCTGCAGTTCTCGGTGACCAGACAGCTTTTGAAGGTGACCCAGAGCGTCTTGCCGTCGCTGCGGTAGTCGGCTCCCACGTATTTCCTGGCGCTGGACACCAGCGGGCGAAAACTCAGCTTCACCTTTTGGTCTCCTTGGGCCTGCATGCGGATCTTCCAGGCGCTGACCAGCGACGGCGTGGTGGTCTGGTTCATGGTTTCCTTGACATTTGTTGCGCCAGTGCAGGCCGAACCCACCAGACTGAGCGTCAGCACAGCCAGCAGGCGCGCCCACCGAGTTGTATCGCGGACGCTCATCGGATCATCTCCGGTGTGGCGGCGTCGGGGCTGGACGTTGCCGCGAGCAGAACTTCATCCCGGGTGCCCGCGGGATTCGGGTGGTGTTCCGCCCGCCCTGCAGTGCCGCGCAATGCTTCGGCCACATTGAACTCGCTGACTTGCCCCGAGTCGTGTCGCACCGCCACGGTGGACCCGTCCTTGCTGACCAGAAAGTCTCTGGGTTCGACCGTTCCGGGATGCTCCTGAAGATGCCGCAAGGCGGCCTGACCGACGGTGTCGATCTGCTCGGCACTCAGGCCCTGCGCCGCCAGGCGAGGGCCGGCCTGGTCCTTGAACTGTTGCAGGGTGCGTTCCTGTTCTGGAGACAGCGACACCTTCTGCGTCGGGGGCTTGTCGCCGCCGTAACTGCGGGCCAGTTCCAGCAGGTCCTGCTTTTCGTTGGCGGCGCGCTTGAGCAGCCCGGGCCAATAGGAGGGAGAACTCGCAAAAAGTGAACTGTTGTGGTCGCGCTTGTAATCCTGCACGGCCGAAACAATGTCGGCGTCGGACAGCGCTGCGAGCTCCTTGCCTGCCAACGCCCCGGTGACGATGCCCTTGGTCAGTCCACGGTATTGGACCGAGGTCGACCACAACATATCCTGCACCGCCGGACCCCGCTGACTAAGATCAATACCCGAGTCCTGCAATCGCCTCATTTGCACGTCGTAAAACTTGTGCTGGATGAATTCGTGCTGGGCGCCATGAAAGCCCTCTGGATCGGCCTTTGCCAGCGATCGCCATTTGTCGTTGAAGCCTTCTGTCCCTGGCATCAGTCCTTTGAACTCGGCTGCGATGGCGGGCTTGTACTGAAGAAACTCCTGCACCACACCTTTGTTGGTCGAGAACTGATAGGAGCCATATGAAACTCCGCCGTGATCTCCGACACCACTGGAAATGGTGCCAGGACCACGGCCGCTGGTTTCGTGTTTCGACGATGTTTGCCCCAGAACCCAATCAGACATGAGGTTTCCTTCCCTGCTTTTTTTGTTGCGGTCCTTTGCTGGTCTTCAAACGACACTATTTGGAAAGGCCCTTGAGGTGGTTCCAGTAGGAGAGCAACCCAGCGCGCTGGGTCACCGCGTCGAGGTAACACGATTGCTGAACCAACGTTGCCATGCTCCCATCAGCCATGCGATTGTGGAAGTCGCAGGTGGAATTGCGTGATCTGATCCAGTCCCTCTGGGAAGCCTTGAGGGCGCTCTTGTCTTTTCCGGGCAAGTTCGCCATCAAGGAACGATAGGCATCGTTCAGCTTTTTGTCCTGCGTCTGGTACTCGGCTTTGACGCAATCCAGCATGGCCGCATCCGCACCACCCGACTTTTCCTGGCAGGCGGTGTAAGCCGGTGTGTACTTGGGTTCTTCAGCCTGCACGAGCCCACAGACCAACGCAGTCATGGCGGCGGCAATCGAACGAACAATCATGGAGACTCCCTGAGTGAGAACTGAAAACGGAACGTTATTTATACGTCAAAAGTAAACGTAACCAAACGCAAACAGACTGGCGAAAGCGTCCCGCGATCACCAGGAATTCAAGACCAGCTGCTCGCCAAGTAGTGCCCCTCGGGGGCTCGATTTTTTACCGGTTCGTCAGCACGAAACCGATCGCCGCACACACCGCCGCCACCTGCGCAGCATTGCACTGCTCGGGTGTGGCCCGTGGGCTGTCGGGGTAGACCTCGGTGGTCGTCGTGTAGCGCGCGCCGGTGATGCCGGTGCACAGGCCCAGCGACTTGACCGGATAGCGGATCACGCCAGGCGCCACCACCGGTGAACCAATGATTCCGCCTTTCTCGTCGGTCGGCGCAATGTGCGTGACCCGCGACACGGCCTCGATGATGGCCTGCTGGAAGGCCGGCTGCGGGTTCTGTTCGTCGTCCACCAGATAAAACCCGTCGGGGATGCCAAAGGGCACAAACGGCTGGCCATCCCGCGCGGCCTTGGCCGGGCTGAATTCGGAGGCATCGCTGTCGGTGGTTTCGTGCAAGTCAACGTGGGCGACGAACTGGCCAAGCAAGGGTGCGACCAGCCGCATCAGCGCAGCTGACTCCTGGGCCGGGCTGGGCTCCTTGAACGAGCGGTTCGGGTCCACCGCGTCGAAATTCCATCGGTGGATGTGCTCATATCCCCAGGGACTGACGCAAGGCACCACCAGCAGGTTCACCCGGTCTGCATAGCTCACCGCCTGTTGCTCGAGAAATTGCAGTGCGCCGTGTACGCCGCTGGTTTCGTAGCCGTGCACACCCCCCGTCACCAGCACGGCGGGGCGACCTGCGCGCCATTCGCGGCTGCGAACCGCCCAGAGCGGGTAGCGCTCGTCGCCGTACACCACCTCGCCGTAGGTCTGGACCTCGAAGCGATCGCGCAGTCGGTCGACCGGGTCCAGCACGTCGTCGGCATAGTGGCGGTAGCGGATCTGCCGCGCGCGCCATTGTTCGAACTCGACCGTTGTCCATGGCTGTCCGGGGATGCCGATGGGGTGAGGGGAAATGGCGGGAACGGCGGTGGTCATGGGAGTTTCCGTGGATCGCGGGCAGGGCAACGACAATGCGGTGCATGAATTTTGCCGAACGCCTCAAGACCCTGCCTTCCGTGGCCCACCTTGCCTCGCTGGAGCTGCTGGATGCCAGCGGAACCGTGGTCGCCACCTTGCACAACCGGCCTGGCCAGGCCGGCTCGCTGGCGGTCTATCACGCGCTGGCTCAGCAGCACGGCGGATCGATCACACCCGCGGCTGCCGCGCTGGGCCTCCAGTGGTACGAAGAACACACCGCAGATGCCCAGGCAAACCCCGGCAAGCACCCGAATATCGACCGCCTCGTGGAGTGGTTACAGGGCACGGCGTCGTACCTGGTGCGTCTGCACAACGCCTGACTGGCGGTCAGGTTCGTGTCAAAAGCCGTGCACTACAATCGATGTCTATGTTTGACGCCAGCGCGTTCCCTCTGAACACCGCACCCGCCGCCATGGCCGGTGTCGCTGCGCGCGCAATCACCATCAAAACCACGACCATTAAGGGCTGACCCAGCCTGGTTCGTCGTGCGCCCTCCCCGGCCAGACGAGCCGGGGCAAGTCGGTCTGGTCTGGACCTGTTTATCTACTTGAAAGGGCATTTGAAATGAGCAAGTTGGTTGGTTTGGTCGGCTGGCGCGGCATGGTCGGCTCGGTGTTGATGGATCGCATGGTCGAGGAAAAAGACTTCGATCTGATCGAGCCCCTGTTCTTCTCCACCTCCAACGCCGGCGGCAAAGCCCCGGCCATGGCCAAGAACGAAACCACGCTGCAGGACGCGAACAACATCGACGCCCTCAAGCGCTGCGAGATCATCATCACCGCCCAGGGTGGTGACTACACCAACGAGGTCTACCCCAAACTCCGCGCCGCCGGCTGGAACGGCCACTGGATCGACGCCGCGTCGGCCCTGCGCATGGAAAAGGGCGCCGTCATCATCCTCGACCCGGTCAACATGCCGGTGATCAAGAACGCACTGGCCAAGGGTGGCAAAGAATGGATCGGCGGCAACTGCACCGTCTCCTGCATGCTGATGGGCGTGGGCGCGCTGTACAAGGCCGGTCTGGTCGAGTGGATGTCCACCCAGACCTACCAGGCCGCTTCGGGCGGCGGTGCCCAGCACATGCGCGAATTGCTGACGCAGTACGGCACGCTGAACGCCGAAGTCAAAGCCCTGCTGGACGACCCCAAGAGCGCAATCCTGGAGATCGACCGCAAGGTGATTGCCAAGCAGCGCAGCCTGACCGGCGCCGAGACCGCCAACTTCGGCGTGCCGCTGGGCGGCAGCCTGATCCCTTGGATCGACAAGGACCTGGGCAATGGCATGTCCAAGGAAGAATGGAAGGGCATGGCCGAGACCAACAAGATCCTGGGTCTGGGCGAAGCCTTCGGCTCGGCCGCTATTCCCGTGGACGGTTTCTGCGTGCGGGTGGGCGCCATGCGCTGCCACAGCCAGGCCCTGACCTTCAAGTTAAAGAAGGACGTGCCGGTGGCCGACATCGAGGCCATGATCGCCGCCGACAACCCCTGGGCCAAGGTGGTGCCGAACACGCGTGAAGCCACCATCAAAGACCTGACGCCCGTGGCCGTGACCGGCACCATGACCATCCCGGTCGGCCGCATCCGTAAACTGGCCATGGGCCCGGAATACGTGGGCGCTTTCACCATCGGCGACCAGCTGCTGTGGGGCGCGGCCGAACCGCTGCGCCGCATGCTGCGCATTCTTGTCAGTGCCTGATACTACTTCTTACTCACAATCACAAAAAGCCGGTCCAGGGACCGGCTTTGTCGTTGTGAAGCCGCAACGACAAAGCCTCTGAGACAGCAGCTTGACGCTACCCCTGAAACTCAAGCGGATTCTCAGCTTGTCATCGTAATGCGTTGATGTTATGGTCAATTCTCGGTTTTTTACGTCGAGGTTCAAGTGCCCAATTTCACCCGCCATACCCCTTTTTTCGAGACCGTGACACCGTCCGCTGATGCCGGACGGCGCCGTGTTGCGAAGTTACAGGCCGTGGCAGCTGCGGCGCTGTTGTGCGTCAGCCTGATGCACCACAGCGAGGCTGCCGCTTTGGCCCTGGGAAGGGTAGCGGTGCAATCGGCGCTCGGAGAGCCCCTGAGGGCTGAAGTGGATGTTCTGGAAATCACCGCGGAAGAGATCAGCAGTCTGCGGGTGGGTCTGGCGCCAGTGGAAGCCTTCCGTTCCGCCGGCATGGAGATCAACAGCGCACTCAACGGCTTGCAGGTAACGCTGCAGCGCCGCACGGATGGACGCCCCTACCTGAGTCTCGTGGGTTCCCGAGCCGTCAACGAGCCTTTTGTGGACATGGTGCTGGAGGTGACGTGGGCCTCTGGCCGGCTGGTGCGCGATTACACCATCTTGCTGGATCCGCCCAAGACAGCGGCGGCCGTGCCCGCGCCGGTCAATGCGGGCGTCGCCCGGGCTGCGCCAGCGAACACCGCCGCACCCGCAACGGCAGCCCCCCAGACGGCCAACGTGACGCCACCTGCGACCATGGCCAAGCCTGCCACAAGGGCGGAAAGGATGCCGCCAGCACCCAAAGCCGCAACCACGGAAGGCACAGGAAAACCTGAGGCCACACAAGACGGCGAGCGCAAACAGGTGCGGGTCATGGCTGGCGATACCGCCGGACGCATCGCAGCGACCAACCTGCCGGCCAATGCGTCTTTGGACCAGATGTTGGTGGCCATGCTGCAAGCCAACCCCAAAGCGTTCATTGGCGGAAACGTCAACCGCATTCGGGCTGGCGCCATCATCGACCTGCCTGCTGAGTCCGCAACTTCAGCCACGTCCGCTGCAGAAGCTCGCCGCATCGTTGTCGCGCAAAGCCGCGACTTCAACGAATTCCGTCGACGTCTGGCCGGCGCTGCGCCCACGGCCAGCGTTGCCGCGGCAGATCGTCAGGTGCAAGGCAAGGTGCAGACCGACATCGAGGACAAGAAGCCCGCCCCTGCCAGTCAAGACAAGCTGACCCTGTCCAAAGGTGCTGCAAGCCAGAGCGCCAAAGAAGAAAAGATTGCCCAAGAGCGACAGACCAAAGAATCGTCAACAAGGGTGGCCGAGCTCTCTCGCAATATCGACGAGCTGGCCAAGCTCAATCCTCCCGGTCCGGCGGGTTCCACCGCAGCTCCAGCGAAACCGGCAGCAGCGCCGACGACCCCAGCTGTGGCCGTCGGCGCGCCTGCGGCGGCACCTACTCCCGCAGTGGCGCCCGCGCCCGTCGCATCGCCAACACCCGCGCCTGCGGCTCCAGTGGCTGAATCCGCTCCCGCCACACCGCCCGCGCCAACCGCTGCGGCCGAGTCCGCGCCTGCGCCAGCCGCCATTCCCGCGCCTGCTCCGGCGCCCGCACCTGTTCCTGCGCCAACGCCGCCAGCACCGGCAGCGTCTGCAGCGGCCGACACCGATCCCTCATTTATTGGCCAGTTGCTGGAGAACCCTTTGGTTTTGCCAGGGGCCGGCGGACTGCTGGCCTTGTTGGGCGGCCTGGCGTTCTACCGTCTGCGCCAGAAAAAGAAAGGTGCGGGTGTTGACAGCTCTTTCATGGAAAGTCGCCTTCAGCCTGACTCGTTTTTTGGCTCCAGTGGGGGACAACGGATCGACACCAGCGAGGCCACCGCCTCTGGTTCTTCGATGGTCTATTCCCCCAGCCAGCTCGACGCGGCTGGCGATGTGGACCCTGTGGCGGAAGCCGATGTCTACTTGGCCTATGGTCGCGATCTGCAAGCAGAAGAGATCCTCAAGGAAGCCATGCGCAGCGCCCCCACCCGGGTCGCCATCCACAACAAGCTGCTTGAGATCTATGCCAAGCGCCGCGACGCCAAAGCGTTCGAAGTCGTGGCCACAGAAGCCTACGGCCTGACACAGGGTCAGGGCACCGAGTGGGAGCAAGCATGCCAGTTGGGCAAAGAGCTCGACCCGAACAACCCGTTGTACCAGCCCGGCGGTAGTCCAGCCGTCCGCCCTGGTTTCCCGATGCCTGTTGCTGGCGGAGCCAACACAGTGCCCTTCGGCAGCAGCACACTGGGTCAGACCCGACCGGGAGAAGACACTCCTGGGGACCTGGATCTCGATCTCGACTTTATGGAAGTTTCCTCACGGGCCCCTTTGACGGCGACCGGAGACCGGGCAAAGACACCCCCTGTGTCGGCCATGGATGATCTGTCGCAGACCGAAGTGCTGACCTCGGATTCAGAGCCTGCGACCCCTACATCACGTCCCATGGATTTCGATCTTGACTTCCCGTCCGACCCGATGCCCTTGGCGCCGACCGGTGGAGTGGCTCCTTCACTGCGAGCAACTGCTGCTCCGGCGGAAACGTTCGACGACGGCGAAGGGCTGCAGGACTTTGATCTGTCCGCGCCCTCTCAACCCTCACCCGTCAGTCCGTCCAAGCCCAGCGACATGATGTCGTTCGATCTCGGTGATTTGAGCCTGGACCTGGGCAACAAGGAACCTA
>JBIIQD010000061.1:0-9505 GCA_044342265.1 Hydrogenophaga sp.
CTCTCAAGGCCTGGCGGACCCAAAACTGGGACGCCTGCGAAACACATTTAGAGGAGCTGCGCCACAAAAATGCCAAAAAAGTCCTTTACCGCCTTTACTCGGACCGGGTAGCCTCAATGAAACGCTCACCACCTCCAGCCGACTGGGACGGCTCAATGGCGTTTGATTCCAAATAGACCATCTTCGCCATTGCCAAAGGCTGCCGGACCACCTCTTTTTTGCTGGACGACGACGTCCTGATCGACGCGGGCACGGGCGTGGGCGACCTCAGCCTGGAAGAAATGGCGACGGTCAACCATGTGTTGTTGACGCATTCGCACCTGGACCATGTGACCAGCCTGCCGTTGATGCTCGACGCCGTGGCTGCTCTGCGGCTGGCGA
Organism: Hydrogenophaga sp.; assembly: GCA_044342265.1. Lineage (GTDB taxonomy): Bacteria > Pseudomonadota > Gammaproteobacteria > Burkholderiales > Burkholderiaceae_C > Hydrogenophaga. The sequence goes on from JBIIQD010000061.1 coordinate 382, forward strand.
GCGGGGCGGGCCCGGTGGTGGTCCACGCCCTGCCCGGCACCATCGCCGCGCTGAAGGTCCACATCTTCAACAACCTGATCTGGCCCGACTTTGCCGTCATCCCCAGCGTCGAGGCGCCCCTGATGCGCTTCGAATCGATCACCATCGGCGAACTGCTCCAGGTGGGCGGCAAGCGGGTAGAGGTGCTGCCGGCCGTGCACACGGTGCCAGCGGTCGGCTACGCGGTCGACAGCCCTCGCGGCCACTGGGTGTTCAGCGGCGACACCGAGCGCAACCCCGCGTTCTGGCGCCGCGTGAACCAGCTGGACGTGGCGATGCTGATCATCGAAACCGCGTTCAGCGACCGCGAGAAGGCGCTGGCTCAGCGCAGCCTGCACCTCTCGCCCAGCACCCTGGCCGAAGAACTCGACCAGATCGATGGCCAGCGGCGTTTCCCGATCTACATCACTCACACCAAGCCGGCCGAGACCGGGATGATCATGGAAGAAATCCGGCGCTTCGACGACACGCCGAACCGCGAAGCCGACGTGCGCCACGACATCCGCTGGCTCAGCGCGGGGCAGACGTTCGAGCTGTAAGCCACCTCGACGACATCGGGCTAGAACTGGCGCGATGACCATTCATGCGGCAGCATATTGGTGATTTAACACCAACGTGAGAATGCCATGAGCCGTTTACCATTACCCTGTCTGAGGCGCGCTACCGCGCATTGAAAGAAGCTGCGGTTCAACGCGGCAGAACCCTAGGACAGTTGAATGACGAGAGCTTGGACTTTTGCGGCATCAAGTCGCGTGAGCAGGCGCTGGAGCTGGTTAGACAAGCCAGAAACCAAAGCCCATTGAACGAATCGCAAGCCATGGCGCTGGCGGTGGGAGAAATCCAAGCCGTACGCCAACTGCCGTGAGTCCGTTCTGCGTCATCGACACCAACGTCGTTGTGGCCGGCTTGATCACCGCTCAAACCGACGCTCCCGTGGCGGTCACTCTGGAGGGCATGCTGAACGCAGCATCTCCCCTCGTGTTGTCTCCAGCACTGCTGGCCGAGTACCCAGAAGTGCTCTTGCGACCTAAACTCCGGAAGCTGCATGGCCTGATCGAAGAGCAGGTTGATGTGGTGCTGACCGAGCTGGCACGCCACGCCATCGTTTTGTCAGCACCTTCACAAAGCGGTTCGGTGCCATCACCCGACACAGGTGACCAGTTTTTGTGGAACCTGCTCGCGTTGAGGTCGGACCTGCTCTTGGTCAGTTGGCGCAAGATTTTGCTGCTAGGCGCTGCCATGCAGCCCCGTGCCATCTCACCGCTGGCCTTGGTGACCCGTCTGCAGCACTGAGGCTGCCAAGCTGGCGGTGACAAGTTTTGTCGAAACGGCGTGTGGTGACAAAAATTGTCGGTAGCGCGATGTCACTGCGGACACAAATCGTCACCCGCAGTGTGCAAAGCGTGAAATAGCACGCAAAAAACCGGCTTGTTCAAGCTGGCACGCTCCCTGCAAAGGAGTACACGTCCTCAACCCACAAACCCCTCAAGGAGTTTTTCAATGAAGCGTTCCATTCAAAAAGGTTTTACCCTGATCGAACTGATGATCGTGGTGGCCATCATCGGTATTTTGGCCGCTGTCGCTCTGCCGGCTTACCAGGATTACACGGTCCGTGCCCGCATCACCGAAGGCTTGTCGCTGGCTGCTGATGCCAAAGCCTCAGTGAATACCAGTGCCACCACTGCGGCCGATTTGACCGTGGCCGCCACTACGTTCAACGCCGCCTTCACTCCCACCAAGTACGTGAACCTCGTGGCAGTCACTGCCGCAAACGTTGCTAACCAGGGCGTGATCGCCGTGACTTTCAACAACGCCAACGTCGGTCGTATTCCGGCTGGCGCGCAGATCCTGATGTACCCGTACATTAACGTGGGTGCCGCGCCTGGCGTTCCTACACAGTTGAACGCTGCACTGAATGCAAACAACCCTGGCAACGTGGACTGGTCGTGTGTATCGGCGACCAATGCCACGGCGACGGCTCGCAACGCCACGGTTGGTGGTTTCTCTGCAGTGCCTGCGGTGGCTGTGCCTGCCAACTTGGCCCCGAACGAGTGCCGTTGATTTATTGATGGCTAAAAAAAGGCGGCCTTGGCCGCCTTTTTTCTTTCTATGACAGACTTGGATCAACATCTGCAGTGTCCACGAAATCATGAATGTCAACGTAAAGAGTCGCCTGCGAGCCGCTGCGCTGCATTTGTTCCTCAGTGTTGTGGTGGCCGCTTGCTGTGCGGCACTCGTTTTCGGCCTCTGGTACCCACCACCATATGCCGTTCTGGCAGGGGGTGTTGGGTTGTTTATGCTGATCACTTCGGTGGACGTCGTGGCAGGTCCATTGTTGACGCTGGTGGCGTTCAATGTTGAGAAGACGCGTTCCCACCTACGGCGTGATTTGTTGACTATTTCTGCACTACAGTTGGCGGCCTTGGCCTATGGGCTTCACACGGTGTACGAAGCCAGGCCAGTCTTGTTGGCGGCAGAAAATCAACTGTTTCGTGTAGTGGCTGCTAATGAAGTCGACATGCTGGAAATCAACTCAGCACCTGCGGATATGCAGTCTTTGTCGCTGACTGGTCCCAAGCTTGTGGGTGTGCGTATGGCGCGCACCGGCGACGAGAAACTGGAAGCCATTGAAAGGGCGCTTGAAGGCTTCGATGGGGGTGCTCGACCTAGCTATTGGGAACCCTACGAAGCATCCCGAATTCGAGTTCAAAAGCAGCTCCGACCGATGGATCAGCTTGGTCCTATTGGAATGGAAGCTCACGCTCGCATTGAGAAGTTGCTTCAACAGCATCACAAGGCTCGTGAGCAGGTTGGCTTCTTGCCCGTCAAGGCCAGAGCTCAAGATTGGATCGTATTGCTCGACCGTTCCTCGGGTGAGATCTTGGAATTGGTCTCGACCAGGTGAGGTCATAAACAATCTTTTGTCTTGAATGTGGGTAGCAGCTAACACAGGGTTGTGACGACGGGCCAGGCGGATGGAGCCGAGGACCATCTTGGATGGACCGATCTTGGTCATCTTTCGAGGTTTTTGACATAAGCGGCCACAAAAAAATGCCTACTCTTTCCCGCCGCTCCTCAATTGATCGCACCTCGCCGATCGTCATCCCCGTTCAACCGCCTTGCACATGTCGTAGACAGTCAGTCGTGCGGTGCTCACCGCGCTCAGGGCTTTTATTCTCTACTCCGGTCTGGACGATGCATTCGGTTCCGGTCCACCCGTGCGCGCTGCGGGTGTGCGGCTCTGTCTCGACTTCAACCGTCACGAGAGCTTTGGAAATTGGGTAGCACTCGGAGATCAGCGGTCTAGGGTTCAAAACAAGATCGCCTGCCAGTGAGGCGCTGGCAAGGCGAAGTCGCTGAGCGTCGTGCCGGGGTCGGGTTGTGCGCAGGTATCGTCGTTTGCAGGCAGAGGAGCAAACACATGCGGCAAGTTGGCTCAAAGAAAGAGGGGCAACTGGTCGTCGAGGCCAACGGACAGTTCTTTGCGTAGGGTGCGCACTTTAGCGAGTCCGTTTCCTGGTTGTCGGGTGCTTCGTTTGTCCCCAAAGGAGTGTGTCGCTATCACACCCATGAGGAAGCCAACAGGCACTCGCAAGACTGGCTGGTCAAGGGCATTGGTGCGTTGGCGGCGCTTCGAACGCAATCCGGGAAGGATAGCTCAGCGTAAATCGGGGGAAGAGTGCAACTGGAGGCAGCGTCGTCAGCAACGAAGGCGCCACAAAACTCCCGTTCTTCCATCCCCCGCTTCTCCATGAACCGCACCCCTCCGATCGTCAACCCCCGATCGACCGCCTTGCACATGTCGTAGATCGTGAGCAGCGCCACGCTGCGGGCGATCAGGGCTTCCATTTCCACGCCGGTCTTCTTGGCACCCTGGTCGCTGGCTACTCCCAACGTAGCTTCCATCTTTCGCGACTGGTCAAGGCACGTCAAAATGTTGCGAACAGCGGCGGCCAGTGGCTCGAGGTGCCTCTCCACCACGGCTGCGACCGTTGCAGGATCGATATCACCGAGGTAGTTGTGGACGAGGATGTTGCGAAAGCCGCGTCATACAACACCTGATCCTGGGTCAGATCTCCTTGGGTCCGTGTGGGCCGGATGCGCTCAACAGCGTCCAGAATGTGCAGCGCGTACGGCTGCCAGGGTTTGGTCATAGCTCAAGCATCTCGCGCAGCACCTGATCGCGCACATGCCGCTTCAGTTCGTGCCCTGGACCACTTCCACCGGGCGCTGCAGCAATTGGGAGAGCTGATCTGTCAGCGGGATACGCTGTGCGAACAGGTCAAAGCCCGGCGGGAGTTCCACCAAGAAATCCACGTCGCTGTCAGCGCGCTCTTCGCGTCGCGCCACCGAGCCGAACACGCGGATGCGGCGCGCTCCGTACCGGCGACACAGCGTGTGGATGGTCTTGCGTTGAGCATGCAGTTCGTCAAGCAGCAGGTCGATTTTTCCTCTTGAGGCGGGCTCAAAGCGCCGTCTATTGAGCGCCGCCCATTGCCGTCGTTGCTACAAAATGCCCGCTCTTCCCACCTCGCTTCTCCATCAACCGCACCCCCGCTATCGTCATCCCCCGATCCACCGCCTTGCACATGTCGTAGATCGTGAGCAGGGCGACACTGCAGGCGGTGAGGGCTTCCATCTCCACGCCAGTCTGGCCGGTGCATTCGGCTGTCGCGCGACAGACCACGCTGCATGAACCCTCATCCACCTCGAACTCGACCGCCACCCGCGTGAGCGCGATCGGATGGCACAGCGGGATCAGGTCGCTGGTCTTTTTGGCGCCCTGGATACCGGCGATGCGGGCGATGCCCAACACGTCGCCTTTCTTGGCGGTGCCACTCTGTATCAATTGAAGGGTGGCGGGCAGCATAGTGATGCGCCCCTCTGCGACCGCGACGCGGTGGGTGCTGGCTTTGGCCGAAACGTCGACCATGTGGGCCTGGCCCTGGGCGTCGAAGTGGGTCAGGGGGCTGGGGAGCGGAGATGTGTCAGACATGGCGATGCAACTTTGCGTGGGATTTACAACGAACCACAGGGGCTTGGCGGCATCATACGGGTCATGATTGTTCGCCTGCGCCCACTGTTGTCCCGTTCCTTGCTCTCGTTGTTGATGGCTACCACGCTGGCTTCGCCATTGCCTGTAGCCATGGCCCAGAACCAGAGCCTGCCCGCGCTGGGTGATGTTGTCGGCATGTCGATTGCCGCCGAGCGCCGCCTGGGCGACAGCATCGCGCGCGATCTGTACCGAGACCCGGACTACCTGGATGACCCGGTGCTGGTCGATTACCTTGATTCGCTGTGGCAGCCTTTGATGAGCGCAGCGCGGGCCCGAGGCGATGTGCCGCCGGAGCTGTCGGATCGACTGGCCTGGCAGCTGCTGATCTCGCGCGACAAGCGGGTCAACGCGTTCGCCTTGCCGGGCGGCTATCTGGGGGTGCACCTGGGGCTGATCGCAGCCACCGAGACGGCGCCGGAGCTGGCCAGCGTGCTGGCCCATGAATTGAGCCATGTGTCGCAACGGCATATTGCGCGCATGCTCACCAAGCAGGATCAGATGGCGCCCTGGGTGATGGGCGCGATGATTCTGGGCGTGCTGGCGGCGCGGGCCAATGCCGAGGTCGCCAACGCGGCCATCGCTGGCAGCCAGGCCGTCGCGATGCAAAACCAGCTCAACTTCTCGCGCGACATGGAGCGCGAGGCGGACCGGGTTGGGTTCGGTGTGCTCACCGGTGCCGGTTTCGACGGGCAAGGTTTTGTTGGCATGTTCGATAAGCTGCAGCAGGCATCGCGCTTGAACGACGACGGAGCGTTCCCCTATCTGCGCAGCCACCCCCTGACCAGCGAGCGGGTTGCCGACATGCAGGCCCGCCTGCCCTTGGCCGCGTCGGCACCCAGTGGCCCCCGGGTGGGTGCGCCCGTGACCACGGCGACGCCACCCAAGGAACTGCACTTGCTGATGGCCGCGCGCGCCCGGGTGCTGGCCGAAAATGGACCAGACCGCCAGCGGGCCTGGGCCCAGGCCGCGCAGTCACCGCAAGCGGGCGCTCCGGCCTTGTACGCGGCTGCTCTATCGGCCCACCGGCTGGGGCAAGGCGTGCAGGCGCTGGCGCTGGCCGCACGGGGACGGACCGGGGCATCCGCGTCGACGCGCGCGGTGTGGGACTGGCTGCAGCTGGAAATCCTGATGGGACCGGGGGCCAAAGGCCTGGGCGATGCGCAACTGGCTACGCTGCGGGACCAGGCGAGCGCAGGCGCCACGCGGGCCGATCTGTTGCTCAGTGCGCAGGCGGCCTTGCTGACCCAGGGCAACCTGCCCGCGGCGGCGTCGCGCCTGCAACAGTGGCTGGTCAACCAGCCCAAGGACGCGCAGGCCTGGCAAACGTTGTCTCGGGTGCAAGCGGCGCAGGGGCAACGGTTGCGCTCGGTGCGGTCGGAAGCCGAAGCGCGTGCCGCGCAACTGGACTATGCGGGTGCGGCCGACCGCTTGCGCGCGGCACAGGCGCTGCCAGCCGCAGAGCGCAGCGCCGATGCCATGGAAATGGCGATCGTCGACGTGCGGCGGCGTGAGGTCGAAGAGCTGCAGCGCGAATCAGCGCGACAGGAGTGACTTGAGCGCGATGTCCACCACCAGCATGATCGCGGAATAGATCAGCGAACCGAGCAGCGCTGCGCCAAAGCCGTTGACATGGAAGCCGTCCAGCAGGCTGGCCGCGGCCCAGAACAGCAGGGCATTGATGATGAACAGGAACAGCCCCAGCGTGATCACCGTCACCGGCAGCGTCAGCACCACCAGCACCGGCCGCAACACCATGTTGAACAGCCCGATCACGAACGCTGCGATCAGCGCCGAGGTGAAGCTCTTGACCTGCACGCCCGGGTAAAGGTAGGCCACCAGCAGCAGTGCGCTGGCGGCGAGCAGCCAAGTCAGCAAGGTTTTCATGCGGCCAGCATAGCACCGCGACCCTGAAGCGCCTTTATGCGCTGGCGTCTTCGGCGTGCGCAGGCTGGCGACGCGCGGCCACCATCTTGCCAATTGCCAGCACCAGCAGCGCGCCCGCTACGGCAGAGGCGTAGTGCAAGGTGTTGCTTTGTGGCAGCTTTGGCATCCAGGGCATGTTGGCCGGGTCGGCCAGGGCTGGGTCGGACACCAGCATGCCACCCGCAATCCAGCCGAGCAACATGCCGCCGCCCACGATGATCACCGGGAAGCGCGCCATCAGCTTGATCACCAACTGGCTGCCCCAGACAATGATCGGAATCGAGATCAACAGGCCCAGCACCACGAGCAGCGTCGAGTGTTCACCGGCGTTCTGCGCGGCGCCCGCAATGGCGATCACGTTGTCCACGCTCATCACCAGGTCGGCCACGATGATGGTCTTGATGGCGGCCAGCAGCTTGTCACTGGTCTGGATGTCGCCGTGACCGTCGTCGTCAGGCGCGATCAGCTTGACGCCGATCCACACCAGCAACAGCGCACCGACCAGCTTGAGGAAAGGCACGCTCAGCAGCGTCATCGCGAACATGATCAGCACCACGCGCAGGATGATTGCACCCGCGGTGCCCCAGATGATGCCCTTGGTCCGCTGCGCCGGCGGCAGCTTGCGGCATGCCAGCGCGATCACGACCGCGTTGTCGCCGCCGAGCAGGATATCGATGATGATGATCTGTCCCAGGGCGACCCAGAACGCGGGGGATGTCAGGAAATCCATTGGCTGTCTCGTGGTGTGTGGGGGCCTCAGACGGGGCCGATGCCGAAACGGACCGGCAACACCCGCTTGTGCGTGGTGGAAGGCGGCGCACTGGCGGGGCGATCCAGTCTGTCTGTCTGGTCCGCTCATTCGCAGTGCGGCGATTGTAGTGTCGCCCCTTGGTCTGGCGCAGGGTTGCAGATACGCAATTTCCACACCGCAGGCGCCAGGCTGGCTATCATCGCCCTCCCATGGTCGGCATCCACATCAGCGACATCGAAGCAGCGATCAACCACTGGCGCGCCCGCGCGCCCTCGGTGGATGGCTTTTCGCTTGGTCCAGAGTTGCGCGCCCTCGCGCAAGTCTATGGGCTGCTGGTCTACCACCGGCAGACCGAAGCCGATGAGAGGAGCATGCCCCCTGCGGCGCGCAACGCCTGGCTGGACTGGTTTGCCACCACACCTGATACGCCTTGCATTGCGATTTGTTCGACCAGCCAGGGCGATGAAACCTGCAAAGGCTGTGGCCGCAGCTTCGACGAGGTGCAGCACTGGACGGTGATGGGTCCGGCGCACAAGCGGGCCGTGTGGCGACGCATCACGCTCGAAGGCAGCTCCTGGCGCTTCAACCGCTACGCCGAACGCGCGATCGAATAGAGACACGCGACGCTGCGGCGCGTTAGGGTGATCACCTGTAGCGAAATCGTTTGGCTCACCCATGCCCCGTCGCCGGCGTCGCAAGAGCCGTCAGCTGCGGCCGCTTCAACGCAAGGGTCTTCTCAATGCGATGCATGTGAAAACGGATGGCGTACATCGGCAACGTGATGTAACACCTTTGGTAGGTGTTTAGACGTTTAATGCCGGTGAAGCCGCGTTCTGCTGCGGACTTGCTTGAGCCTCTCTTTCAGTAGGAGCTCTACAACACACTGCGCCACTCGCCACGGTACATCGGCCGCTTGTCCATTGACCGCTGCTCTGATTGTTGCGTGCCTTGACCGATGCATCGTTCGAAGCAAAGAATCCTTGCTTGCCAAAGGGATGCGTGTCTGCATGGATCAGTTACGTTTGGGTTTGATGGGTCTGTCCGCAGCAGAAGATGCCTTGGTGGCCACGCTGTTTCGGCTGCACCGCGTCGATACGTCCTTCATCTGGTCACTGACCACCAAGCCTCCGTTTGATGCTTTGCTGGTTGACGCTTCCTGCGCAAGTGACCAATGTGTGCCGCTCATGGGCACGGGCACGAAGCTCATGCGGCTTGGTGCCATGAACGGCCTGGTGCCAGGCACGATGCCGCGTCCCATCCGTTCGGATCTGCTGTTGAGGTGGCTCAATGCAGTTGAAGTGGACATCCTGCACAACGACCGCGATCCGCTTGTGTTGACCACGACCCAGTCGCTG
>JBIIQD010000062.1:0-9393 GCA_044342265.1 Hydrogenophaga sp.
AAACGGCTGACGGGATGAAAAATCGGCACATCGCGTCGCAAAACATCATCCAATGTCAGCTCGAACATCACGGGCGCCTGTGCCAGGTCGTACCCCTGGCGCCACTTGGGGTGAAGCTCGCCCACATGACCGATGCAGCGCTCGCCGAGCCACACGCTGGCGCAGCGGCCGGGGTGCATGGCCGGGTGCTCGGCGGGCTGGAAGGTCGGCTGCAGCGGCGCCAACAAGGCTTGCACGTCACCCTTGATGTCATAGAAATCAGCGCTGCGTTCGGCGCTGCCCCACTGCAAGGTATCCACCCCGCCGTAGGCCAGACCGGCCACGCGCATGGGTTGATCGAAACCGGCCACGGTGGTGTCGCTGTCCGGGACCGATGCATCCTTGAGGAACACACGACCCAGCTCGAACAGACGCACGCGCTCCGCCTTGCGATCGAGATTGAACTTGAGCACCGCGATCAGGCTGCCCAGCAGCGACGAACGCATCACGCTCATCTGGCTGGCGATGGGGTTGAGCAGCTTGATCGGGTCGGCATTACCGGCCAGCTCGCGCTCCCAGCGTTCCTCGACGAAGCTGAAGTTGATCGTTTCCTGGTACCCGAGCTGGGCCAATTGGCGGCGCACGGCGAACGGGCCGCGCTTCGATTCGGCGCGCAGCTTGGCGGTGATGGGCGCCAGCGGCGGGTGGGTCGGCAACTGCTCGTAGCCGATCACACGCGCCACTTCTTCGATCAGGTCTTCCTCGATCTGCAAATCAAAGCGGAAGGCCGGCGGCGCGACCGTCACCATGCCCTCGCCTTCGGTCACATCCAAACCCAGGCGGCGCAGTGCGCCGGCACATTGCGCTTGCGTGACCGGCATGCCGATCACTTTGTTCGCACGGGCCACGCGCAGCGTGACGGGCTTGCCTTCGGGCAGCGCCAGGGTTTGGTCGTCCATCGGACCGGCCTGGCCGCCGCAGATGTCCAGCACCAGTTGCGTGATGCGCTCGACGTGTTCCACCGTGGTGGATGGGTCCACGCCGCGCTCGAAGCGGTGGCCGGCGTCGGTGCTGAAGTTGTAGCGGCGCGAACGGCCGGCGATGGCCTTGGGCCACCAGAAGGCGGCCTCGATGAAGATGTTCTGCGTGTCGTCGGACACAGCGGTGGCGTCGCCACCCATGATGCCGGCGAGCGACTCGACCTCTCTGTCGTCGGCGATCACGCCGACCTCGGCGTCCACCGTGATGGTGTTGCCGTTGAGCAGCTTGAGCTGTTCACCGGCGCGACCCCACCGGACCTGCAAGCCACCGTGGATCTTGTCGAGGTCGAAGATGTGCGAGGGGCGGCCCAGCTCGAACATCACGTAGTTGGAGATGTCCACGAGCGGCGAAATGCTGCGCTGGCCGCAACGCGCCAGGCGTTCGACCATCCAGGCCGGCGTTTGTGCCTTCGTGTTGACACCGCGCACCACACGGCCGCTGAAACGGCCACACAGGTCGGGCGCCTGCACGCTGACCGCCAATCGGTCCTGCGCCAGCACAGCGGCTTTTGGAAACTCGGGCTGCAGCAGCGGCGAGTCGGTCAGCGCCGATACCTCGCGCGCGATGCCGTACACGCTCAGGCAGTGCGCCAGGTTGGGCGTGAGCTTGAGGGTGAACAGCATGTCGTCCAGACCCAGCTGCTCGCGGATGTTGCGACCGATCACAGCGTCGTCGCCCAGTTCGAGCAGGCCGTTGCTTTCTTCGGAAATCTGCAGTTCCTTGGCCGAGCACAGCATGCCTTGGCTCTCGACGCCACGCAGCTGACCCAGCTTGATGGCGAAGGGCTTGCCGTCTTCGCCCGGTGGCAGCAAAGCGCCGACGGTGGCACACGGGATCTTGATGCCCGCGCGCGCGTTGGGGGCCCCGCAGACGATGTTCAGCGGGGTGCCCTGCCCCACATCGACCTGGCACACGCGCAGGCGGTCGGCGTTGGGGTGTTGTTCGGCGCTCAGAATCTGGCCCACCACCACGCCGGTGAAAGCGGGCGCGAACGGGCGCAGTTCTTCAACCTCCAGACCGGCCATGGTCAGGGTGTCGGCCAGCTGCTGGCTGGTCAGGGGCGGGTTGCAGAAGGCACGCAGCCAGGATTCGGGGAATTGCATGGTGAGGGCTTATCTGAACTGGCTGAGGAAGCGCACATCGCCGTCAAAAAACAGGCGCAGATCGTTCACGCCGTAGCGCAGCATGGTCAGGCGGTCTGGCCCCATGCCGAAGGCAAAGCCGATGTAACGCTCGGGGTCCAAGCCCATGTTGCGCACCACGTTCGGGTGCACCTGACCAGAACCGGCCACCTCCAGCCAGCGCCCAGCCAGCGGGCCGGTCTGGAACTGGATGTCGATCTCGGCGCTGGGCTCGGTGAACGGGAAAAAGCTGGGGCGGAAGCGCAGCACCAGGTCGTCGCTCTCAAAAAAAGTGCGACAGAAATCGGTGAACACGACCTTGAGGTCCTTGAAGCTCACGTTCTCGCCAATCCACAGGCCTTCGCACTGGTGGAACATGGGCGAGTGGGTGGCGTCGCTGTCGACGCGGTAGGTACGGCCCGGCGCGATGACGCGAATCTCGGGCATTGGCAACCCAGCATCCAGCTCAGCGCGGTGACGCTTGACGTGCTGCACCGCATGGCGAATCTGCATCGGGCTGGTGTGGGTGCGCAGCAGGTTCGGCGCTTTGGCGCTGCCACCTTCCACGTAGAAGGTGTCGTGCATGGAACGCGCCGGGTGGTCCTCGGGCGTGTTCAGCGCGGTGAAGTTGAACCAGTCGGACTCGATCTCGGGGCCTTCGGCGACTTCGAAGCCCTGCGAGCCGAAGATGGCTTCGATGCGTTCCAGCGTCAGGCTCACGGGGTGAAGGCCGCCCTGCCCGCGCTGGCGGCCGGGAAGCGTGACATCCAGCGCTTCGGCCTTGAGTTGGGTCTCCAGCTCGGCATCGGCCAAGGCCTGGCGACGCTCGTTCAAAGCCGCTTCGATCGCCTGCTTGGCCAAGTTGATGGCAGCACCGCGGGTCTTCTTCTCGTCGACCGACAACGCCCCCATGCCTTTCATCAGCTCGGTGATGCGGCCCGACTTGCCCAGGTACTGCGCCTTCGCATTTTCCAGATCGGCCGGGGTGGCGGCCTGCGCAAACGCGGCACGTGCGCTGTCGACCAATGCGTCCAACTCGTTCATGTGTGTCTCGTTCGGGAAAACAAAAAAGGGGTTGAGAGCAGCGAGGGAACCCCTCAAGCCTCAACCCCTTTGAGCGACGGGAAACAGCCCACAAGGGGCGGCTTCCGCCGTGAATCAAGCGGCCAGCTTGGCTTTGACTTGTTCCACGATGCTGTTGAAAGCAGCAACGTCGTTCACGGCCAGATCGGCCAGGACCTTGCGGTCGATCTCGATCTGTGCCTTCTTCAGGCCGTTGGCGAACTGGCTGTACGTCAGGCCGCAAGCACGTGCACCGGCGTTGATACGCGCGATCCACAGCTGACGGAAAACGCGCTTCTTGGTGCGGCGGTCACGGTAAGCGTATTGACCGGCCTTCATCACCGCCTGTTTGGCGATGCGGAAGACATTGCCGCGGCGACCGCGGAAACCTTTGGCAAGGGCGAGAACTTTTTTGTGACGGGCGCGTGCCGTTACACCACGTTTGACGCGAGGCATGAGTGACTCCTTGTTCGTCGTTGATCAAATGCCCTGGCCGGGCAGCATCTGTGCCATGTGACCCATATTGGTCTCATGGACAGTCACTGCTCCACGCAGGTGGCGTTTGGTCTTGGTGGACTTCTTGGTCAGGATGTGACGTTTGAAGGCTTGACCGCGCTTGACGGTGCCACCGGGACGAACGCGAAAACGCTTCTTCGCGCTGCTCTTGGTCTTCATTTTGGGCATCTTCATGCTCCTTTTCGTTTGTGCTCGTGAGGCGCCGCGAACCTTCCGCGGTCTTGTTGGCCCCGAGCCACTTTTTGTGGTCCGCCCGAAGGCGGTCCGGTTCGGCACAAGGCTTGCACCTCGCACCTCGGAAACACAGGGAGACTAAACCTGCATGTCCAATTCAATCCCGTCAAACCTGACTCAAATCAAGCCGACGGTTCGGCAGAGGATTCAACCACTGCCTTGGGCGCACTGGCGCCCGATTTCTTGCGTCCGGGCGCGATCATCATGATCATCTGGCGCCCTTCCAGTTTGGGAAACTGCTCGACCAGAATCGTGTCGCCCAATTCATCCCGAATGCGGTTCAACAGCGCCAGACCCAACTCTTGGTGGGTAATCTCGCGGCCGCGGAAGCGCAGCGTAATCTTGCATTTGTCTCCGTCGTCCAGAAAACGGCGGATGTTGCGCATCTTGATGTTGTAGTCCCCGTCGTCGGTACCAGGACGGAATTTGATTTCCTTGATCTCGATGACAGTCTGCTTGGCTTTGGCTTCGGCAGCTTTCTTCTGTTCTTGGTACTTGAACTTGCCGTAATCCATCAAGCGACACACTGGGGGAACGGCGGTGGCCGCAATCTCGACCAGATCGACATCCAGCTCACCGGCCATGCGCAACGCGTCCTGAAGACTGACGATGCCCAGTGGCTCGTTCTCCGGTCCGTTGAGGCGAACCTCAGGGGCCATGATTTCCCGGTTCAGGCGGTGTGCGCGCTCTTCACGCTGGCGGCGATCGCGAAAGTTGGTAGCTATGGCAAATTCCTAATCGTGGGCAAAAACAGAACATGAAAAGCCCCTCAGGGCACACGCAGAATGCGCAGCAGCCGAGGGGTCTTCCGGAGGGCTTGATCACACCTTGGAGGAAACGTCTGTCGCGATCAGATGGGAGAAGTTCTCCAGCGACATGACACCGAGGTCTTTGTTACCTCGTGCCCGAACAGCCACGGCCCCGGAAGCCTTTTCCTTATCGCCCACGACAAGGATATAAGGCAGCTTTTGTAACGCGTGCTCTCGTATTTTATACGTGATTTTCTCGTTGCGCAGGTCGGTTTCGACCCTAAGCCCTTGTTTTTGCAGCGTTTTCGCCACTTCCTGTACGTAATCTGCCTGCGCATCGGTGATACCAGCCACCATCACCTGCACCGGCGCCAGCCAGACTGGCAGCGCGCCAGCGTGCTGCTCGATCAGAATGCCAATGAAACGCTCCAGGCTGCCCACGATGGCACGGTGCAGCATGATGGGGTGGTGCCGCGCGCCGTCTTCCCCCACGAACTCGGCATCAAGCCTCTCGGGCAGGTTTGGATCGACCTGTATCGTGCCGCACTGCCAGGGGCGCCCTAGCGCATCCTTGAGTGTGTATTCGATCTTGGGACCATAAAAGGCGCCCTCACCTGGCAAGTACTCGAAATCACAGCCCGACGCCTTCAGACCGTTGGCCAAAGCAGCTTCTGCCCGGTCCCAGCTTTCGTCCGTGCCGATGCGCTTTTCTGGCCGCGTGGACAGCTTGTAGATGATGTCCGTGAAGCCGAAGTCCTTGTAGACCTTTTGCAGCAGCGTGGTGAAGGCCACCACTTCGGACTGGATCTGCTCTTCGGTGCAAAAGATGTGGCCGTCATCCTGGGTGAATGCGCGAACACGCATGATGCCGTGCAAGCCACCCGAAGGTTCGTTGCGGTGGCACTGGCCAAACTCGCCAAAGCGCAAGGGCAGGTCGCGATAGCTTTTGATGCCCTGCTTGAAGATGATGATGTGACCAGGGCAGTTCATCGGCTTGAGCGCATAGTCGCGCTTTTCCGATTCGGTCACAAACATGTTTTCGCGGTACTTGTCCCAGTGCCCAGTTTTCTCCCAGAGACCCTGATCGAGGATCTGCGGGCCTTTGACCTCCTGGTAGCCATTTTCACGGTAGACGCGGCGCATGTATTGCTCCACTTCTTGCCACACGGTCCAGCCTTTGGGGTGCCAGAACACGGTGCCAGGCGAATGATCATCAATGTGGAACAGGTCCAGCTCACGGCCCAGCTTTCGGTGGTCGCGCTTCTCCGCTTCTGCCAGCATTGTGAGGTACTGCTGCAACTCATCCTTGGTAGCCCAGGCGGTACCGTAAATGCGCTGCAGCATTTCGTTGCGGTGGTCGCCGCGCCAGTAAGCACCGGCCACCTTCATCAGCTTGAAATGCTTGAGCTTGCCTGTGCTGGGCACGTGCGGACCACGGCACAGGTCTTCGAACACACCTTCACGGTACAACGAGACATCTTCATTGCTGGGGATGCTGGCAATGATCTCTGCTTTGTAGTGCTCCCCCTGGCGCTTGAAGTACGCCACCGCCTCGTCGCGCGGAAGCACGCGGCGAACCACCGGTTCATCCTTGTTGGACAGCTCGGTCATCTTCTTTTCGATGGCCGCCAGGTCTTCCGGCGTGAAGGGCCGCTTGTAGGAAAAATCGTAGAAGAAGCCGTGTTCGATGACGGGGCCGATGGTCACCTGCGCTTCTGGGAACAGCTCCTTGACCGCATAGGCCAGCAGATGGGCCGTCGAATGACGGATCATTTCCAGACCATCAGCATCCTTGGCGGTAATGATGGCCAACGGCGCATCACCAGTGATCTGGAAGCTGGTATCCACCAGCCGCTCATTGATCTTGCCGCCCAGCGCCGCTTTGGCCAGCCCGGCACCTATGGAAGCGGCCACCTCGGCCACTGTCACCGGACCGGGGAACTGTCGTTGGGAACCATCAGGAAGCGTGATGTTGAGCATGTTGGCTGGAGCGAAAAACAAAAAAGCGCGGTAAAGGCCGCGCTGGAAGGGATGGGGAAAGCAAGGGGCAGGCGCGAACTGCAGGCCTCAGCGGGCCAGAGAGGATGTCTCCCAAGTAGTTCGCGGCGTCATAGCTGTGCTTTCTAGAAACCGGTACAAAAGAGCCACATTTTCACACAGCGGAGAACCGGGGATCAATTGCACTGAGTCTCAAGTCCTTGGGGGATGATGCAATCGGCGCCACCCCGCTGTCGGCACTGGCTGACTGCGCGGCTGTCCGCTTGCTCCTTCGAGCCAGCACTGCCGACGCCCCAAGCGCCATTGCTGGCAACCGAAATGGCGCCACAGGTTCCATTGCCAGAGAACTCCAGCTGCACGGCACAACCGCCCACGCCGCATTGGCGCACCGCATCGCTGTTGGCTTCTGGCTGGGACGCGTAGTTCACCACGATAGCGCCATTGCCGCTGGCCGGGGCATACGCAATTGCTCCTCGCGCGGTGGGCTCACCACCACCACCACAGGCCGACACCAATGCGGCCAACGCCAGAACCGATACCCATTTCCAGTTGTTCAACACGTGAATCTCTCCTGATTAGAACCCTGCGAAAGAGCAGTTGCCACCGATGCGACATTTTCACATGCGCGAGTCTATCGCCCCGCAGCCCCGAAAATGTATGTTATTGGCGACACCGCCCGCACCGATGTACGCCAAAACAAAACAGCCCCGACGGCACTTTGGGGTGCCACGGGGCTGCCTGTTTGATTGACCGCCCGTCAACCGCACGACGGGCACATCGCTAAGCGATCAGTGGAACTGCTCTTCTTCGGTCGAGCCGGTCAGAGCCTTCACGCTCGAAGAACCACCCTGGATCACGGTGGTCACGTCGTCGAAGTAACCGGCGCCCACTTCTTGCTGGTGCGACACGAAGGTGTAGCCCTTGTCGCGAGCGGCGAATTCCTGTTCCTGCACCATTTCTGTGTAGTGCTTCATGCCTTCGCCGCGTGCGTAGGCGTGGGCGAACTGGAAGGTGTTGAACCAGTTGATGTGGATGCCTGCGAGCGTGATGAACTGGTACTTGTAGCCCAGTGCGGCCAGGTCTTCCTGGAAGGACGCGATCTGCTTGTCGTTGAGGTTCTTCTTCCAGTTGAAAGAAGGCGAGCAGTTGTACGACAGCAGCTTGCCCGGGCAGGCGGCCTGCACGGCCTGGGCGAATTCGCGGGCGAAGCCGATGTCGGGCACGCCGGTCTCGCACCACACCAGGTCTGCGTAGGGCGCGTAGGCGATGCCGCGGCTGATGGCTTGCTCCAGACCGTTCTTGACGCGGAAGAAGCCTTCTTGCGTGCGCTCACCGGTCAGGAAAGGCTTGTCGTTGGCGTCGTGGTCGCTGGTGATCAGGTTGGCAGCTTCGGCATCGGTGCGGGCGAGCACGATGGTGGAGACACCCATCACGTCGGCGGCGAAACGCGCTGCGATCAGCTTCTCGCAGGCTTCCTGCGTGGGCACCAGCACCTTGCCACCCATGTGGCCGCACTTCTTCACGGCGGCCAGTTGGTCTTCGAAGTGAACGCCAGCGGCACCGGCGGCGATCATGTTCTTCATCAGCTCGAAGGCGTTGAGCACGCCGCCGAAACCAGCTTCGGCGTCGGCCACGATGGGGAGGAAGTAGTCAACGAAGTCCTTGGAACCCGGCTCGATGCCACGGCCCCACTGGATTTCGTCGGCGCGCTTGAAGGTGTTGTTGATGCGGCGGACCATGGTGGGCACCGAGTCGTAGGCGTACAGCGACTGGTCGGGGTACATGGTCTCCGAGGTGTTGCCGTCGGCGGCGACCTGCCAGCCCGACAGGTACACGGCTTCCAGACCGGCCTTGGCCTGCTGCATGGCCTGGCCGGCGGTGATGGCGCCGAAGGCGTTGACGTAGCCCTTCTTGGAGCCGCCATTGACCTTGTCCCACAGCTTTTCGGCACCGCGCTTGGCCAGCGTGTGCTCGATCTGCATGCTGCCGCGCAGGCGCACGACGTCGGCGGCAGAGTAGCCGCGCTTCACACCCTTCCAGCGCGGGTTGCTGGCCCAGTCTTTTTCCAGGGCTTCGATCTGCTGTTGGCGGCTCAGTTGCTCGTTGAAGGATTGCGGCATGGGGACACTCCGTAAAGTTGAAGAAGAGGACGGCTCGCCTTGCATGCAAACACGAAACCGATGAAACGACTATAAGTCTTATAGAAGACTATTTCAATATCTTATGTCTTATACAAGAGATGTTTTTTCTCTATCAAAATCAAAGAACAACAACTCATATTCCACATTGTGGCAATGTGTTTCTCATATCAAGAAATTTTGTCGCACTGCAGCATTTATGTTTCCACATGGCGATATTGGTTCATCTCCTGCGAAATGCTCTGCACCGGTGTCGAGGAACGTGACCCAAAAAGATCCGGGCAAACCAGTCGAAACTTCAGTTCAAACTGCTTGTTTGAAGTTGATGTGCAGCCCATTCAGGGCTTGGCTGCCCGGGGCCATATCGCTGTCAAAGCTTGGACGGGCAAGCTTGGGGCCGGGTACTGGCCGAGGCTTGGGTTGGTCACGCACACCACAAACCGGAGGGGTTGGTGATGCCCATCCACAGCGCCCAGCCAGAGGTCGCTGCCAATGCGACACCGGCTAGCCGAATACCCCAACCGCCCGAGTTGCCGCCCCGCAAGCGCAACAGAA
>JBIIQD010000063.1:0-9354 GCA_044342265.1 Hydrogenophaga sp.
GTGCGAGCCGGGCGTGCGAGGTCGCGATCAGGTCGGTACCAACCACAAGGTGCAGCATCGAGCTGAAGTTGTAGGCAGTCAGGCCGATCTTGCGACTCAGGCCATGGTCTTTGGCCAACCACGTGTCGAATACCGGCAGACTTCCGTCCGCTGGGACCATTGCCACGTGATGTGCCTGAAGATATCGCTCCATGGTCAGCACGCCAAGAGCCAATGGGCTGTCTCGCCACACAACGCAAACGAATCGGTCATCGAACAATGGGTCCAGCGGGTGGTCCGGTGAACAGAAGTTCGACGGGATGATCAACAGGTCGGCCTCACCGCGCTCCAGGTTGCGGTGAGGAAGGCCTGCCTGTGGTTTGAGGTTGAACCGCGCTCGGCTTCCACGTTGGTGAGCAAGTGACAGCATGGCTGGAATCAGCACAGCCATGGAGTAGTCGGACACGAAGAGAGTGAACTCGCGGTCCGACTCGGTGGGTTCGAAAGCTGGTCGAGCGACCACTGTTGTATCGATGCGGACCAGCACGTCCCGCACGGCCTGATGCAGCAGTTCGGCCCGCGGTGTCAGCTCCATACGTCCTGCAACCTGCACCAGCAACTCGTCGTCGAAGTACTGACGCAATCGCGCCAGTGCAGCGCTCATGGTCGATTGGCTCAGGAACACACTTTCACCCGCTCTTGTGACGTTCTTTTCGGTCAGCAGAGCGTCCAGTGCGACGAGCAGATTGAGGTCGAGCTTCTTGAATCGCATGGTGTATCCCGGGGCTGCGGAGTGTGCAGCAGCATTGTCTATACAAACCGCGAGACGTTTCGCATCCAAGGGTTTGCACTGGTATTTGGGAATTCGATAAGAGGAATCCGAACAATCCATTTCCCAGCGCTTCTGCTTCTTTTTACAGTCTCGACTCTTTTGAAATTCACCAAGTCGACGACAGCTAACACCCTACACAGGAGACATCAATGAAAGAAAGAAGCGCAGTTTTTCACGCATCGGCAATCACGCTTGGACTTATTGGCCTTGGGGGATTTTCCGGTGTGGTGCATGCCCAAGGTGGCGCTCCCAGTGGTGGCGCTCAGACGTCCTCGGTTCAAATCTACGGCACCATTGACCTGGGTGTCGGCAAGCTCGAACAGCAGCCAGGGGGGCCACCTCGTGCGCCGATCACCAGTGTCACCGGGGTGCACAACAGCGGTTTTGCAAGCTTTCTCGGTTTCCGCGGCACGGAGTCATTGGGCGGGAACTTGCGGGCGCAGTTTCAGCTGGAGTCTTTTTTCCGGGCAGACACGGGGCAAAGTGGCCGCTTCAACCCGCCACAAGGGCCCTTCCAAGATTCCTTCTTTTCGCGTGCGGCTTGGGTAGGTCTTGCTGGTGGCTTTGGTGATGTGAAGCTGGGTAACATTTCCAATCCTGCCTTCGCCTCGATGGCCATGACCAGCGCGATGGGAGGTGTTTCGACATTCTCCCCGACCTTCCGTCAGCAGTACAACGGAGCCACGCGCGGCGCCATGGTTTTGGGCACCGCATTGACGAACTCCGTGGCGTACACCACGCCCAACCTCGGTGGTGTGGTCGGTACCCTGCTTGTGCAAGCCGCAGAGGGCAGGGGTGGCTCCAACGTGGTTGGCAACGCTGTCTATCGCAGTGGTCCGATTGTGTTGACCGCAGGCTTCTCGGACTCCAGTCATGAGCCGCAACCGGCCACGGAAGTTCCAGTGGACGAAAAAGTGGTTGTGGTGGGCGGAAGCTATGACTTCAAAGTAGTCAAGCTGTTTGCCCAGTACACAAGCCAGAAAGATGCGACCATCAGCGCCGCCACAACGAAGACGCCGCATCTGGGCTTGACCGTGCCCATCGGCGCCGGCGAACTGCAGGCCGCCTGGGCCCGCGGGAAGACCGATTCCTCCAGCAGGACCACCATTGGTCTGGGCTACCTCCACCCTCTCTCGAAGCGCACCAGCCTGTACGGGTATGCAGGCAGTGACAAGGTGTCGGTGGGAACCGCCACCAGTTACATGGTTGGCATTCGCCACTCCTTCTGATCGTTCGGATTTCTCTGACGTTTTCGCCACGATCCGCCGTTTCGCATACATCTCCAAGTGAGGCTGTCGGGTCGATGGCTTCAGGCGGGTCGTGGCTTTTTGTTGATCCAGCCCTGGGGTATTGGGTGGGCAACGTTTCGTTGCGATAGATCTCCAGTGATCGCTGCTCTTTTGAGTCGGATCAAGGTGTCGTGTTGAAAAAACCCTGGTCAGTACCTATACAAATCGCGCCCGCTCGAGCGAGTGTGATCAGTGCTTCCGCTAGCCCTTCTGCCCAATCCTGAATCCCTCCATGTTCAAGTACTTTCCCACCAACTACGTCTGGAACCTCTCTGTCAATCTCGCGATCGAAATGGGCGCGCGAATGGGCGAGATTGAGGCCATGTGCGCACCGCTGCAGGAAGCTGCCAAGGCACCCGACGCGGCTGGGACGAAAGCCTTTCGCGAAACCTGGGTCAAGATGGCCGACCAGCTTTGTGGCCTGGCCGAAGAAGACGAGGCAAAGGGCCGCCTCATGTCAGCCGGTGAAAAATACCGCCGCGCTGCCAGCTACCTGATCACCGCTGAGCGACTGCAGGCGCACGACGCACCCGGTCGTCTGGCGATCTATCAGCGAGAGCTTGAGTTGTTTCTCAGGGGTTCCCGCCTGATGGGTGACAAAGTCCAGCGTGTGGAGATTCCGTACGAAGGCAAGCACCTGTCAGCCCTCTACTACCCCGCCGATGGGCTGAAGCCCGGCCAACGCGCGCCGCTGTGCGTGCAGCTCAATGGTCTGGATTCAATCAAGGAGATGAAATTCCTGGTCGGCCTGCCAGCATGGCTCGCCAAGCGCGGCGTGTCCTCACTGGTGGTTGACCAGCCAGGCACCGGCGAGGCGCTGCGCCTGCAGGGCCTGACTGCGCGTTTTGATGCCGAGCACTGGGCAAGCCGCGTGGTCGACTGGCTTGAAGCTCGTGACGACGTCGACCCGAAGCGAATCGCTTGCGAAGGCGTGTCTCTGGGCGGCTACTACTGCCCGCGCGCCGTCGCCATGGAGCCGCGCTTCGCTGCTGGCGTCTGCTGGGGCGCCAACCACGACTGGCGCGACGTCCAGAAGCGGCGTCTGGAAAAGGAAGGTGACTTCCCGGTGCCGCATTACTGGTCCCACGTGTGCTGGGTCTGGGGCGCCAAAGATGTCGAGGACTTCATGCGCATTGCCGAAGACGTGCACCTGGACGGTGTGGTCGAGAAGATCAAGGTGCCTTTTCTGGTGACGCACGGCGAGCGCGATTCGCAAATACCGCTGAAGTGGGCGCACCGCACCTACGAGCAACTGGTCAACAGCCCCAAACGCGAACTGAAGATCTTCACCGATCGCGAAGGTGGCGTGCAGCACGCCAGCTTCGACAACAGCATCAACGCCGGCCAGTACATCGCCGACTGGGTCGCCGAAGCGCTGGGCGGACGCACGGCCATCTGAATCCATTCGAAAAAGGGGAAACACATGAACATCATCGGACTCGACGCCTTGGTTTTTGGCGTGGACGACCTCGCCGCCTGCCGCCAGTACCTGATTGACTATGGCCTGCGCGATGTCGGCAGTGACCGCTTCGAAGCGCTCGACGGTACAGCCATCGTCATCCATGACGAGAAAGATCCCTCGTTGCCCAAAGCGCCAGCGCCTGGCTGCCGCTTGCGCTGCACCGTGATGGGCGTGGCTGGTCACGTTGATTTGGAAGCAATAGCCGCTGAACTGCGCCGAGACCGGGAGGTGATCGAGCGGTCGGACGGATCGATCCAATCTGTCGATGACGAGGGCTTCGCCATCGCTTTCCAAGTCAGCAAGAGACGACCTTTCGAGCGCGCCGGTGAAATCTCCAACGCGCCTGGCTCTCCTTTCCAGAGGCCGGTCAATCACCTGGGCGTGGATGCCAACGCAGCGCAAATCGTGCCACGCACTCTGTCGCACGTCGTGTACTTCGTGACTGACGCGGTCAAGGCCGAAGCGTTCTATGTGAACCGGCTGCGCTTTCGCTGCACCGACCGTTTCACCGGTGTTGGCCCCTTCCTGCAGCCAGCCGGCACACTGGACCACCACACACATTTCTTTATCGGTGCGCCGCCGTTCATGAAAGGCTGCGAGCACTTGGCCTTTCACTTTGCAGGCCCCAGCGAGGTGGTTCACAACGGTTCACGCTTCATCGAAAAGGGCTACCAGCCGTTCTGGGGCCCTGGCCGACACCAAATGGGATCGAACTGGTTCTGGTACTTCAACAGCCCTTTTGCGTGCCATGTGGAGATGGACGCAGACATGGACCTGCACGACGCCAGCTGGACTCCGCGTGCCATGGCAATGGGCGCCGACGCCTCGCAAACCTTCCTGCTCGCTTACCGCAAGAAGTGGGCCCCCGGCCCGGGCACCAGTGAGAACGGCGACTATGCGTGAAGTCCACGGCGACCCGGTGCGGCATCAGCGGCTGTGCGCCTTGACCGAACTGCGCGATGGCGGCGCACGCGGCTTCGATCCGCTGGGCCGCGGGCGTGACACCCTGTTCGTGGTGCGCAGCGGGGATGCCGTCCATGTGTGGGCTGATCGCTGCCCACACCATGGCACACCAATGCCTTGGCGCAAGGATGCCTACCTCAATGCCGCGGGCGACCGCATCGTCTGTGCTGCACATGGTGCGCTTTTCGAAATTCACAGCGGCCTGTGCGTGCAGGGCCCCTGCCTCGGCGATCGACTGCGAGCGGTGCCTTTCACGCTGACGGCCGATGGCGATGTCTTCGTTCATGGACCTCACGCTGAGCGAAACGAAGTCTGAACCGCAACCGCCTGCATTGACTGTGATGACCATGATGAATCCGATTGACTCCGATGACCCGTTTGTGTCTACGGATGGCAAGGCCGTTGTTCTCGGGGTGCACAGCATGGCCTGGTTGGAACTGACTGCGAAGGCCCGCCGCAAGATGCTGTTTCGGTTCAAGTGCAGCGGCCTTTCCTGCATGCTGCCTCAGCGCGGTGCCGGTGCGACGAGGCCGCGCCTTTGTTACGCCGGATGGGAGTGCACCTATGTCGTCGAGGGCAATCTGGAAGATCGTGACTGCTTGACCAACGCCGGAAAGCTTTGCCGTGCGCCAGGCTGGCAGCGCGCATCAAGGCGACTCTCCTCAAGGTTTCACGCTCACCGTCTTTTTCATCGGCATGTTGAAGGACCTAGGCCACGCGGTCACTGAGTTCTCGGCAAGCGCAAGCCCCGACTCATTGCACTAGCTTCCCATCAGAAGACCCCAATAAAAGGAGAACGACCCTTGACATCTACAGCCCAACGCATCCTCATCATCGGCGGTGGCTTTTCCGGTATGTCGGCCGCCATTCAACTTCGCAAGCTTGGCGCCGATGTCGATCTGGTCGAAATCGATCCCGGCTGGCGCAGCTATGGCGCCGGCATCAGCCTCGGTGGCGCCACCCTGCGCGCCTTCCGCACACTGGGAATCCTGGACGCCTTCCTGGAGCACGGCAACGCCGCCGACGGCGTGCAGCTGTGCCTGCCCCATGGCCCCCAGGTGGCCGAGTTGCCCACGCCGCGCATTGCCGGCCCCGACATTCCGGGCGGCGGCGCCATCATGCGGCCTGTGCTGGCCCGCATCCTGGCCGACGCCACCCGAGCCAGTGGCGCGAACGTGCGCCTGGGCTGCACCTTCACCTCCATTGGGCAGGATGCCGAGGGTGTGGAGGTGGTCTTCACCGACGGCAGCCGCCAGCGCTACGACCTGGTCATCGGTGCCGACGGCCTGTACTCCAAGGTGCGCGAGGCAGTGTTTCCGCAATCGCCCCGGCCGCAATACAGCGGTCAGGCCGTATGGCGCGCGGTGCTGCCGCGGCCGCCTGAAGTTCAGACCGCCATGATGTGGATGGGCCAGCACATCAAGCCCGGAGTGAACCCGGTCTCCAAGACCGAGATGTACCTCTTCGTTACCGAGCCGCGTCCAACCAACGACTTTGTGGACCCCGCTACGTTCTCGTCTCACCTGCGTGGGCTCCTGGCCGATTTCCCTGCGCCCACGCTGCAGGCGATCCGGAATCAGATCAATGAAGATTCGCAAATCGTGTTTCGCCCTCTCGAGGAGTTGCTCATGCCCCGCCCCTGGAGCACCGGGCGCGTGGTGCTGATCGGCGACACAGTGCATGCCACCACGCCTCACCTGGCCTCGGGCGCCTGCATCGGCATTGAAGACGCGTTGGTGCTGGCCGAGGAACTGAGCCGCTCAACCGGGGTCAGCGAGGCACTGAACGCGTTCGAGGCGCGGCGTTGGGAGCGCTGCCGCATGGTGGTGAAAAACTCGGCCCGGCTGGGCGAGATCGAGGTCAGCGGCGGCGATAAAGAAGAGCACTCCCGGATCATGCGCGAGTCGCTGATGGCACTGGCGCAACCAATCTGAGCCGCCGATGAACACCACCTCTATGGGTCTACGTTGTGCTGGCGAATCTGCCAGCACCCTGGCACCCGCGATGGCCAACAACGATGCGCCGGAGCCCGCATGAAGCCATCACGCCGTTTTGTCGATCTGTCCATCTACCTGGAAAACGACGTCCTGTCCGATCCGCCGCCGCTGGCGCCCAAGATCACTTACCAAAAGCACGCCGACACGCTGCCCGAGTTCATGGCCATGCTGCCCGGCACCCAGGTCGAGGACTACCCCGATGGCGAAGCCGCCGCCGCCGAATGGGTGACGCTGACCACACACAACGGCACCCACCTGGATGCGCCCTGGCACTTCCACTCCACGCAAGACGCGAAGAACGGCGGCAGCCGCCCCAGCATCACCATCGACGAGGTGCCGCTGGAATGGTGTTTCCAGAGCGGCGTGAAGCTGGACTTCCGCCACTTCCCCGACGGCTACGTGGCCACCGCGGCCGACGTTGAAGCCGAGCTCGCCCGGATCGGCCACACGCTGGAGCCGCTGGACATCGTGGTGGTGAACACCCGCGCCGGTTCGCGCTACGGTCAACCCGATTACCTGGGCGCCGGCTGCGGCATGGGCTACGAAGCCACCATGTACCTGCTGGAGCGCGGCGTGCGACTGACCGGCACCGACGCCTGGAGCTGGGACGCGCCCTTCAGCTACACCGCCAAGAAAGTGGCCGAGACCGGCAACAAGGCTTTGATCTGGGAAGGCCACAAGGCCGGCCGCGACATCGGCTACTGCCACCTGGAAAAGCTGCACAACCTGGAAGCGCTGCCCGCGCACGGTTTCACCATCAGCTGCTTCCCGCACAAGATTCGCGGTGCCAGCGCTGGCTGGACGCGGGCCGTGGCCATCTTCGACGAGGTGTCGGCATGAAGCTGCCCGCCATCGAACGCATCGTCACCGGGCACGACGCAGCGGGCAAGGCTGTGGTCACCGCACGCGGGCCGCTGCCGCACGTGGCCGAGATCTCGGCCATTCCGGGCACCGTGTTCCACGAGGTCTGGGCCACCCAGGGCATGCCCGCGCCGGTGGGCAACGGCGCCGACCCCACCACAGGGCCGCTGGTGTTGCCGCCACCGCCGCTGGGCACGCGCATCCGGTTCGTCGACATTCCGCCCGACACACCCGACTTTCTGGCCCAGGGCGCCGCGAAGATGAAAGACGCTTTCACGCAGATCGGCGACGCCGCCGCCAGCACCGTGCAGGCCCACTCACCCCACCCGCTGATGCACCGCACCGAAAGCGTCGACTACGGCGTCGTGATTGCAGGTGAGCTCACGCTGATCCTCGACGACAGCGAGGTCCCGCTGCGTCCCGGCAGCGTGGTGGTGCAGCGCGGCACCAACCACGCCTGGGCCAACCGCTCCGACCAGCCCTGCCGCATGCTGTTTGTGCTGGTCGATGGCGCCTATGAGCGTTCTGTCGCAGCTTCTCTTAGTTCAATGTGAGTGTTCGAGTTCTTAACCTAATGGAGACTATGTCATGCTGAATCGCCGTCAAACCACCCTTTCCCTGCTGTCGCTGGGCCTTCCCCCCTTGCTGGCCGCGCCTGGCGCCCATGCCCAGGCCAGTTTCCCCAGCCGTCCTGTCTCGGTGATGGTGGCCCAGCCCGCTGGCACACCTTCCGACAACATCGCGCGCAAGATGCAGCCGGTGATGCAACAGGCCTTAGGCCAGTCTGTGGTGATTGAAAACCTGGGCGGTGCGGGCGGCACCATTGGCACAGCCCGCATGCTGGCACAGCCCGCCGATGGACACTCGCTGATCGTGGCCACGCCGACCGAAATCATTCTGAGCCCGCTGACCATTCCCGGGGTGACCTACAAACCCGAGGATTTCATTCTGCTCGGTCAGTTCGGCAAGATCCCCTACGTGCTGTGTGCCCGCCCCACGTTGGCGGCCTCGACGTTGACCGAGGTGTTGGCGCTCAAGGGCAAGGGCGCGCCGCTGACCATGGCCAACATCGGTCCGGGTTCGCTGACCCATTTGGTGAGCCTGGAGTTCGCGAAGCGGTCCACTCTCGAGGTGACGCATGTGCCCTTCCGCGGTATCGCTCCGATTGTCACAGACGTCATGGGCGGCCAACTGGACTTGGCTTTCCTGCCGCTGGCTGGCAATGTCCCTACTCTGATGGCGGAAGGCAAGTTGAAGGCCATCGGACTCAGCACCGATACGCCCTCGGCGTTGTTCCCGAAAATCCCCACACTCGCCTCACAACACAGCAGCTTTGCGACCTTTGACTTTGACGTTTGGGGTGGTGTGTTGGTTCGCCGCGACACACCGCCTGCTGTGGTGCAACGCTTGTACCAAGTCGTCTCGCAGACCTTGGCGGATCCAGGATTCGTGGCATACATGCGCTCCACCGGCAGCAACCCGGTTGTGCTGCCTTTTGCCGAATTGCAGGCGTTCTACCCGCGCGAAGTGGCTCGGTCTACGGCCTTGCTGAAGGCCTACCCCGACGCTCTGAAGTGAAGAGTTGAGGGCGCCCCACCATGCGATTCGCGACTGTGCAGGACGGCAGCCTTGATGGGCGACTGTTGCTGGTTTCCCGTGACATGACCCGCGCAGTGCATGCGACCCCCGTTGCAAGCAGCCTGCTCGACGCCCTGCAGCGCTGGGATACCGTGGTGCTGCCGCTGACCGACCTGTACGAATCGCTCAACGCGGGCTCCGCCGCTGGCGCGCAGCCGTTTGACCCGGCGAGCTGCAGCGCGCCGCTGCCCCGCAGCCCGCAATGGCTCGACGGTTCTGCCTTCCTGAATCATGGCCGCCTGATGGAACAGGCGTTCAACTCGCCGCCCATTCCGCTGTTCGACACCTTGCCAGTGATGTACCAGGGCGCGAGCGACGACTTTCTGGGACCGC
>JBIIQD010000064.1:0-9336 GCA_044342265.1 Hydrogenophaga sp.
CCTTCAAACTCTTCTTTGGTCAGCGGGGCCCAGACGAAATCCACGCCTTTGAGGTTGGTGTAACCATGGTGGACAACGTTGTGCCCCACCTCCCACAGGCTGTAGGGTGTGAGTGAAGGCACCATCGCAATGCGCCCCAGGATGCGGTTCAGGCCACGGTGAGGGGTATAGCTCTGGTGACAGGCATCGTGGCCAATGATGAACAGCCGGCCAATGACGAAACCGGCTGTCAAGCCGCACAGCAGTTTGGCCCACCAAGCATCCAACAGCACGGTGCCCACGATTAGAGCCAGAAAAGCGACCCAGTCGACGAGCAGCAGCACGATTCCCAGTGCCGTGCGTTGTTCGGCAATGGGTGTCAGCCAGCCTCGAATGACTTTACGGTGTGGCAGGGGTTGACCGAGCGGGATCGGTTCTGGCGATGACACAGCGGCTGAGGATTCGGACATCTGATCAAAAGTAGCTAACACCCGTCAGGCGGGCACCAAGCCGCGCCCATTTCGCAGCCGTTGGCCGCAGATTTGGGCGAGCACTCTAATTTTATCTGCTGAGTGTGAAACCTGCTCGACAAAGGTCGGTGCAGGCACAAGGGCTTTCCAAACCCCCACGAAAACACTTCAGGTCTTTGGCAGCGTGACACCCACTTGGCCCTGGTATTTGCCACCGCGGTCCTTGTACGAGGTTTCGCACACGTCGTCCTTGTCGCTCTCGAAGAACAGCACCTGGGCGCAGCCTTCGCCCGCGTAGATCTTCGCGGGCAGTGGCGTGGTGTTGCTGAACTCCAGCGTCACATAACCTTCCCACTCGGGTTCGAAGGGCGTGACGTTGACGATGATGCCGCAGCGCGCGTAGGTGCTTTTGCCCAGGCAGATGGTCAGCACATTTCGAGGAATGCGGAAGTATTCCAGGGTGCGCGCCAGCGCAAAGCTGTTGGGCGGGATCACGCAGACATCTTTGTTGATGTCCACAAAACTGTTTTCATCGAAGTTCTTCGGGTCCACCACCGTGCTGTGGATGTTGGTGAAGACCTTGAACTCGGGCGCGCAGCGGATGTCGTAGCCGTAGCTGCTGGTGCCGTAGCTGACGATTTTTTCGCCCGCCGCGTTCTGTCGGATCTGACCGGGCTCGAAGGGCTCGATCATGCCGTGCTGCTGGCACATGCGGCGGATCCAGCGGTCGCTTTTGATGCTCATGGGTGTGCTCCGGCCGGTTGGGTGGGTGCGATTGTAGGCAAGTCGGGTGCCCAAAGACCTTTGACTTTGCTCTATTTTCAGAACTTACTGAAAATACAGCAAACAAAGGAAATACGATGATCTCATCCAACCCTCTTCCCACTTTGAACCGAGAGTTCGTCAACCATTTCGGTGAGATGGGCAGCCGATGGGGCATCAACCGGACGGTCGGGCAAATTTATGCCTTGCTGTTTGTGTCGCAGACGGCGCTCAACGCCGACGACATCGGGGATGCGCTCGGCTTTTCGCGCTCGAATGTGTCGATGGGTTTGAAGGAGTTGCAGGCATGGAACCTGGTGCGCATGCGCCACCTGCCGGGCGACCGGCGCGAGTACTTCGAGGCCCCGGAAGACGTATGGGAGATCTTCAGAGTGCTGGCCACCGAGCGGCGTCGCCGGGAGATCGAACCCACGCTGTCGATGCTGCGCGGCGCCTTGCTCGCCTCGCCCGACAACGACGCCGAACGACACGCGCAGGCCCGCATGCGCGAGATGCACGACCTGATCGAGCGGCTGATGGCCTGGTTTGACGACGTGCAAAAACTGCAACCCGAGACCGCGATGCGGCTGATGGACCTGGGTTCGAAAGTGACCAAGGTGCTGGAGATGCGCGACGCACTGACCGGCAAGGGCCGCGCCCGCAAGACCGGCAACGGCACCACCGACACCCCGACCGACCACTGATCAACTTCCCTAGAAAGACAGGTCATGGACCTCGACACCCTGCTGCTCTCCCGCATCCAGTTTGCGGTCAACATCAGCTTTCACATCCTGTTCCCGACCATCACCATCGCCCTGTGCTGGTTCCTGGTCTTCTTCCGCCTGCGCTTTGTTCAGACGCGCGACCCGGCGTGGGAAGAGGCCTACTACTTCTGGACCAAGATCTTCGCGCTGACCTTTGCGCTGGGCGTGGTCTCGGGCATCGTGATGAGCTTTCAGTTCGGCACCAACTGGCCCGGCTTCATGGAGCGCACCGGCAACATCTCGGGTCCGCTGCTGGGCTACGAAGTGCTGACCGCTTTCTTCCTGGAGGCGAGCTTCCTGGGCATCATGCTGTTCGGCCGGGGCCGGGTGAGCGAGCGCGTGCACCTGGCGGCCACGCTGCTGGTGGCGCTGGGCACCACCTTGTCAGCGTTCTGGATTCTGAGCCTCAATTCCTGGATGCAAACGCCCGCCGGCTACGAGATCGTCAACGGCGAGTTCATGCCCACCGACTGGCTGGCGATCGTGTTCAACCCGTCGTTCCCCTACCGGCTGGCGCACAAGCTGCTGGCCTCTGCCCTGACCGCGTCGTTCCTCATCGCCGGTCTGTGCGCCTGGCAACTGATCAAAGGCAGCGCGACACGCGGCACCCACAAAGCCATGCGGGCGGCGGTGTTCACCGCGGTGGTGGTGATGCCCATGCAGTTTCTGGCGGGCGACATGCACGGCCTGAACACGCTGCAGCACCAGCCAGCCAAGGTGGCCGCCATGGAAGGCATGTGGGAGACTCAGCGGGGCGCGCCCCTGACGCTGTTCGGCATTCCCGACGAGGCCGCAGCGACCACGCACTACGCGATCAAGATCCCGAAACTGGCCAGCCTGATCCTGACCCACGAGTGGGACGGCGAGGTGCCCGGCATCAACGAATTCAAAGGAGCGCACCCGCCGGTGGCGCCGGTGTTCTACGCCTTCCGCGTGATGGTGGGTGTGGGCACGCTGATGATGCTGGTGGCCGCCTGGGCCGCCTGGCGGCTGTGGCCGCAGCGCCGTGCCGACCAGACCAGCCTGGGCCGCCCGCTGCTGTGGGTGCTCTCGGGCATGGCGTTTTCGGGCTGGGTGGCCACGCTGGCCGGCTGGTACGTGACCGAAATCGGTCGCCAGCCATTCGTGGTGTACGGCCTGCTGCGCACCGCCGACGTGGCCACGCAGATTCCACCGGCCTATGTGGCGATGACGCTGACCGCCTATGCCGTGGTCTACGGTCTGCTGCTGGTGACCTACATCGGCGTGCTCAAGTACATGGCCGAAAACCCGGTGCGGCACGCAGGCGCACCCATCCCCAACGCACAGCTCGGAAAGGCAGGCGTCTGAACATGGCCTCAAATTTACGCACGACCTGCCATTTGCTGCTCATTGAGGGGGCTGATACCGCCTTGGCAAAACCCACTGGAGGTGTCCCATGCTGACCTGGTCCGAACTCCTGCCGCTGCTCTTCATGGGTGTGATGGGGCTTTCGCTGCTCGCCTATGTGATCCTGGACGGTTACGACCTGGGGGTCGGTCTGCTGCTGCCGCTGGGCACCGATGCCCAGAAAGACACCATGATCAGCAGCATCGGCCCGTTCTGGGATGCCAACGAAACCTGGCTGGTGCTGGGTGTCGGTGTGTTGCTGGTGGCGTTTCCCAAGGCCCACGGCATGGTGCTGCAGGCGCTGTACCTGCCGGTCGCGGTGATGCTGATCGGCCTGATCCTGCGCGGCGTGGCCTTCGACTTCCGGGTCAAGGCGCCACTGCCGTACAAGCCGTTCTGGAACCGCGCCTTCTTCGCCGGTTCGCTGATGGCCACCCTGGCGCAGGGCTGGATGCTGGGCAGCTACATCACCGGTTTCAACCACGGCGTCCAGGGCTGGACCTTCAGCCTGGCGGTTGCGCTGACGTTCCCGGCTGCATACGTGTTGCTGGGCGCGGGCTGGCTGATCATGAAGACCGAGGGCGACTTGCAGCAGCGTGCGGTGTTCTGGGCCCGGCGAGCGCTGTGGCCCATGGCGCTGGCTCTGCTGGTGATCTCGGTCGCCACGCCCTGGGTGTATCCCTCGGTGGTGGACAAGTGGTTTGGTGTGCCCCAGGTGTTTGCGCTGCTGCCGATTCCGCTGATCTGTGCGGCCGCCTTCTTTGCGGTGCGCTGGGTGGTCACGCGGCCCAGCGTGGTCCAGGCCGGTTACGGCTGGCTGGTGTTTGCCAACACGGTGTTGATTTTCGTGCTGGCCTTCTTCGGGCTGGCCTACAGCATCCTGCCCGACATCGTGATTGGCCATCTGACCGTGTGGGAAGCGGCAGCCGCCACCGAGTCGTTGACCATCATCTTCATCGGCACCGCCATCACGCTGCCGGTGATCGTGGGCTACACCGTGTTCATGTACCGGGTGTTCTGGGGCAAGGCGCGGGCGCTCACCTACAGTTGAAGACGTGGCAGCGAGCGCTTCGATCGGGTCAGCGTTTCAGCGTCCGGCCACCACGGTGCGCTCCACCAACCGGTCGTCGCCCAGCACGATCAAGGCAAACAGCCATTCGTTCAGGCTGTTGGCCTGCGCGGTCTTGCGCGCCAGCAGCGGTGTGGCCTGCGGGTTGAGCACCACAAAGTCGGCCTCGCAACCAGGCTGCAGGTTGCCCACCACGCCATCCAGACCCAGCGCACGTGCCGCCCCGGCGGTGTGCTGCCACCACAGTTGCCCCGGGCTGAGACTCAGCCCGGCCTTGGTGTGGCCCTCGCGACCCACGTAATAGGCGGCCAGCATGGTGTGAAAGGGCGAGAAGCTGGTGCCACCGCCCACGTCGCTGGCCAAGCCGTAGCGCATGCCGGCCGCATCGGCAGCGGCGTAGTCGAAAAACCCGCTGCCCAGAAACAGGTTGCTCGTGGGACTGATGGCCGCGGCCGTGCCGGTGTCGCGCATCAGCGCGCGGTCGTCCGCGTCCAGGTAGATGCAGTGCGCGTACACCGCGCGGTTGCGCAACAAACCGAAATCGTCATAAACACCGAGGTAGCTCCGCGCAGTGGGAAACAACTCAGCGGCCCACCGGATCTCGTCTTTGTTCTCCGCCACATGGGACTGAATCCAGACATCCGCGTACCGAGCGGCCAGTTCACCCGCGCCGCGCAACTGCGCTTCGGTGCAACTGGGCGCGAACCGGGGCGTGATGGCGTAACCCAGCCGGTCCACGCCGTGCCAGCGGCGGATCAAGGCTTCGCTGTCGATCAGGCTCTGCTCTGTCTGATCGCGCACGCCGTCGGGGCTGTGGCGATCTTGCAGGCACTTGCCAGTGATGAACCGCAGCCCACGTTCTTGCGCGGCGGTGAACGCAGCCTCCACCGACGCCGGGTGCGAAGTGGAAAACGTGAGCGCCGTGGTAACCCCATGCCGCTGCAGTTCGTCAAAAAAGAACTCGGCCACGCCGCGCGCATACACCGGGTCGACAAAGCGCGCCTCGTGCGGAAATGTGTAGTTCTCCAACCAGGGCAACAAGCCCTCGGCCGGAGAACCGATCACATCGGTCTGCGGGTAGTGGACGTGCATGTCCACAAACCCTGGCGCGATCACGCGGCCCCGCAGATCTTCGACCGCCACACCGGCAAAGTGGTCGATCAGCGCAGCGTGGTCACCGGCGGCTCTGATCACCTGGCGGCCATGCGCATCTGGTCCGACGACCAACAGGCCATCAGATTCGTACAGGGGTTGGTGGTTGTCGCCGAATCTGAGCAGGGCGGCGCGGTAGGCTTTCATCAATTGAAGAGCTTAGCCGCCGTAAGCTCAATGTGCATACTGACTGAGGAATAACTGCCATAGGGCCGTGCAACTGGTCACGCAAATCCAAGAGGTTTCAGCGCGAGGTTTTGCCAATCACGCCATCGACAAACCAATTCATCCCCAGGATCGCGGCGTCATCCAGGACTTGGCCCGGAGCAACCTGCAGCTTGCCTTCGTTGTCATTCAAACCGACCTTCCCGCCGGCAAATACGGCCAGCTTACCGTTGGCCATGTCGGACTGCCGCGCCTGCACCTCGGTTTGCACCGTGGCGGGCACCTTGGCACCAAAGCCTTCGACGCGGATCATGCCCTCTTTCACACCACCCCAAACATTCCCGCTTTTCCAGCTGCCATCCAGCACCGCTCTCACGCG
Source organism: Hydrogenophaga sp. (assembly GCA_044342265.1). GTDB lineage: Bacteria > Pseudomonadota > Gammaproteobacteria > Burkholderiales > Burkholderiaceae_C > Hydrogenophaga. The sequence goes on from JBIIQD010000064.1 coordinate 6,109, forward strand.
GCGCGTGTAGTGGTCACCCCAGAGGTGCGTCACGGCGACCACTTGCGCGTCGGGCGCAACCTTGCGCATGTCGGAGTGGTAGGCCACGGCCAGCTTGCCGCGCTCTTGGGCGGCCACCATCACAGCGCTCGACCCAGTGTGAAACGACAGCACCTCGGCACCCTGGTTCATCAGGCTCATCGCGGCCTCACGTTCGCGCGGCGGGTTGAACCACTCACCCAGAAACACCACGCGGACCGTGGCCTTGGGGTTGACCGAACGCAAGCCGAGCGCGAACGCGTTGATGCCCTGAATCACTTCTGGGATGGGGAACCCGGCCACATAGCCCGCTTGTGTGGCCATGCGTCCGGCGGCGATGCCAGCCAGGTAGCGGCCTTCGTAATAGCGAGCGTTCGACGTCGCCACATTGCTCGCAGTTTTGTACCCGGTGACCGACTCGAACCTCACATTCGGGAACTCGCGCGCCACCTTGAGCGTGGGTTCCATGTAGCCGAAGCTGGGCGTGAAGATGATCTGGTGGCCCTGCATGGCCAGGTCGCGGATCACGCGCTCGGCGTCCGGGCCTTCGGCCACGTTCTCAACGTAGGTGGTCTTCACCTGCCCAGACAGCGCGGCCTCCACCGCCAAGCGCCCTTGGTCATGCTGCCGCACCCAGCCGGTGTCGGTCAGTGGGGCGACGTAAACGAATGCGGCCTTGAGCGACGCGGTCGTTTGGGCAAAAACGGTGGGGAAACAACAAGCGGCCGCGAAAGCGGCAGCGAGGTTTTTGTACATGGTGGTCCTCTACATGGCTTCCGGTTGACAAAAAAGAAACGAGCCGGGGAAGCTCCGGCTCGTTGGTTGCGATTTTACCGTTGGTGCGAATTCAGCGGCTGGCCGCCGCCTGCACCCTGTCGAGGCAAACGGCGCGCCGGTCGGCCCCGATGAAGCTGGCCTCGAAGCTGTTGATGGCCAGCTGGATCACATCCTCGCGGCTCAAGTCCAGCGCCTGAACGGTCTGCTCGAAATTGGCGTTCATGTAGCCGCCGAAGTAGGCCGGATCGTCGGAGTTCACCGTCACGCACAGGCCAGCGTCGAGCATCTTCTTCAGCGAATGGTCGCGCAGGTCGTTCACCACACAGAGCTTGAGGTTGGACAGCGGGCAGACCGTGAGCGGCAGACGGGTGTGGGCCAGCTCGGCCATCAGCAGCGGGTCTTGCATGGCGGCCACGCCGTGGTCGATGCGCTGCACTTTGAGCAGATCGATGGCCTGCCACATGTACTCGGGCGGACCCTCTTCGCCCGCGTGCGCCACCACCCGAAAGCCCAGCTCATGGCAGCGAGCAAACACGCGCTCAAACTTTTCGGGTGGGTGACCCAGCTCGCTCGAATCCAGCCCCACGCCGATGAAATGCTCGCGGTACGGCAGCGCGGCTTCGAGCGTGGCGAAGGCGTCTTCTTCGCTCAGGTGGCGCAGGAAGCAAAGGATCAGCGCCGCGCTGATGCCCAGTTCCCGCTCCGCTTTTTTGCAGGCGCTGGACAGGCCTTCGATCACCGCTGCCATCGGCACGCCGCGCGCGGTGTGGGTTTGCGGGTCAAAGAACAGTTCGGTGTGGACCACGTTGTCCGCCTGGGCGCGCAGGAAGTAGGCCCAGGCCATGTCGTGGAAGTCTTGCGGCTGCAGCAGCACACTGGCACCGGCGTAGTAGATGTCCAGGAAGCTCTGCAGGTCGGTGAAGGCATAGGCCTTGCGCAGCGCCTCGACATTGGGGTAGGCCAGCGTCACACCGTTGCGCTGTGCCAGCTCAAAGATCAGCTCGGGCTCCAGCGAGCCTTCGATGTGGATGTGCAGCTCGGCCTTGGGGATGGCGCGGGCGAGTTCGATGGCGTTCATCAAGGTTCCTTTACGTTCCAGCATTCAACACACACCGCAGCTGATGCCGACCTGCTTGAGGTAGCGTCGGTAAGCTGCGCTCAGGCGGTCGGCGGCGCTGTGCACTTCGCCGCCGTGGATGGGCAGGCGTTTGGGTTGTTGCGACTCCAGGATGGGCTGGTCCTGGGCGAAGATGGCGATCTGGAAATCGCGCAAGGATTCGTCGGTCGATGTGACGTCGCTGGTGTACTGCGCGAACCACAACCGGCAGTTCTCGTCGTCCAGCGGGCAGGCCCAGATGGTGTAACTGTCTTGCGGGCCGCCATCATCGGGCTGCTTGCTCAGCAGCGCGCTGTAGGGACTGAGCACCTCGTAGCGGTAGGTCACCCAGCCGCCTTCGGTCGAACTCGCGGTGGCGCGCGGCTGCCAGGCTTTGTATGCCTCGATCACCGGGCGGCCGTCGGCGGTGTGCGTCACCTCGTAATGCGGCACTTCGGGGTGTCCGGCGTCTCCCAGCCAGCCGCGGTGCACGTAGGCGAAGTGGGCTGTGTCCAGGAAATTCTCGACCGCGCGCGGCGCGCTGGTCGCGACATCGAACGGACCGTAGATCAGCCGACGTTGGGGCAGACCGTGCAGCGCGGGCGGCGCGTAAGCCGCGTCGCCCACCGCCCCCCACAGCAGGCCGTGTTGCTCCATCACTGGGTGGCGACAGGCTTTGTGGGTCGCCGGGGGCTCAAAGTCGGGCACCGCAGGAATGCCAACACAAGCCCCTTGTGGATCAAAGCGCCAACCGTGGTACGCGCACTCGATCTGGTTGCCCACAACCTGACCCAGCGACAGGCGTGCGCCGCGGTGTGGGCACTGATCGGTCATCAGCACCGGCTGGCCCTGCGCATCGCGCCAGAGCACCAGCGACTGGCCCAGCAGCTGCACGGCCAGCGGTTCACTGCCCAGTGCTTCATCCAGGGCCAAGGGCCACCACCACTGCAGTTCCTTCTTCATCGTCGCTTCTCCAAAAAAAAGCCACCCACCCGGCTCGCCGGAGGGGTGGCCGTGCCGGGTGCGGACGCGCCGCACCGGCCCTGTGAGCCAGACGGTGCTTACTTGCCGCCTGGCACCTTGCCTTCCACGCCCTTGACGAAGAAGTTGATGCCATCGCGGAAGGCCTGATCGCCCACGGCGTCCTTGGCCAGGACTTCCTTGCCGGTGTTGTCAGACAGAGGGCCCTTGAACACTTCAAAGGTGCCCGCCTTCAAGCCCGCCTTGATCTCGTCCACTTTGGCAACCACATCGGCGGGCACCTTGTCCGAGATCTTGATGAGGTCGTTCAGACCTTCCTTGACGCCCCAGACAGTGCGCTTGGTGGCCCAGGTGCC
>JBIIQD010000065.1:0-9285 GCA_044342265.1 Hydrogenophaga sp.
TTGGAGTTGTAGGCGTAGTCGTTGTTGGTGCGCGGGATCAGCTTGGGGATGCCGGTGGTGCCGCCCGAGAGCTGGAAGATGCAGGGGTCGGTCGGGTCGATGCGGATGTCCGTCAAACGCGATGCGGGCAGCCTCGCGGGCTGGCTGATCAACTTGCGCAGCGACACCTCGCCAACGCCGGCCTCGCCCAGCACGATGCGGAACTTGAGCGACGGGTTTTCTTTCTGCACACGCAGGATCACCGGAGCAAAGGCAAAGTCACCCGAGGTCTCGGGGTAGACGGCCGTCGTGGCGCCAGAGAGGTTCACGAACTGGCTGATCTCGGCGTACCGGTGCGTGACCAGCGCCGCGATCGGGATGCAGCCGATCTTCTGCAGCGCAAAGTACAGCACCACGAACTCATGCACATTGGGCAGCGTGGGCACCACGCGGTCCAGCGGCTGCAGGCCGAGTTCCAGCAGATTGAGCGCGAGGTTGGAACTGACGCGGTCCAGCTCGGCGTAGGTGTAGACGGTGTCGCCGTCGATCAACGCCACGCGCTCGGCGTAGCGCTGGAACACGTCGGCGAACTCCTGCGCCAGCGAACGGTCTTGCCAGTAGCCTTTGGCGCGGTAGTGCGTGGCGTATTCGGGAGGAAAGGGAACGAATCCTTCAAGCATGGAAGTCTCCTAAAACGAAAAGACAAAACGTGTCCGGCGAGCGATTCCAGGGCGCCGCGGAACCGGCTTTGCCGGGCCGCCAGCGCCGCCCCCTTGAGGGGGTCGCGCGCAGCGCGGCGGGGGTGTTACGTGGAACTGGTGAAGCCGCCATCGATGACGACGACCTCGCCCGTCACAAAGCGCATGCCGGTGATCAGGTTCAGCATCACCTCGGCCACGTCATCGGCCGTCACGCAGCGTTTGAGCGGCGTGGCTTTGGCGCGCGCGCCCATGAGCGCGTCGTACTTGTCGCCCAGCATGCGTTCCATCCAGTCGCCTTCCATCCAGCCCGGAGCGACGGCGTTCACGCGGATGTCTGGCCCCAGGTTCCAGGCCATCATCTTGGTCAGGCTCACCACCGCGGCCTTGCTGGCGGCGTACGGTGGCGGCTGCGGGCCGGGGCGAAGGCCCACGATGCTGGCGGTGTTGACGATGCAGGGCTCACCACCGGTCTCCTTGCTTTTGCGCAGCAGCTCCACCGCGGCTCGCGTGACCTGGAAGTTGCCGCGCACGTTGACCGCAAAGGTGCGGTCCCAGGCGTCCATGTCCAGGCTGTCCAGGTCCTTGACCTTCCAGGTCGCGGTGGTGCCCGCGTTGTTGATCAGGGTGTCCAGATGGCCAAACGATTCGCCGACCTTGGCGAGCATCTGGCGCACCGCGGCGTCGTCGCTCACGTCGCACTGCAGCAGCAGGGTCTGGGCGCCCAGGGCCAGGGCCTCTGCAGCGACCGCCTGCGCGGCCTTGGCGCTCGAGGCGTAGTTGATGGCGACGTCAAAGCCGGCGCGAGCCAGGGCCAGCACGGCGCTGCGGCCGATGCCAGTGCCTCCGCCGGTGACGAGGGCTTTCTTGCGAACGGTCATGGGGTTCTCCGTTAGATAGGGGTGTGCAGGGTCCTGACCCCGGACGACGGGGACCTGGGTGACACGGCTGGAAGGGGTTTACTGGGCCTGGATGCCGAGGTCTGCGACGAGGCGCTTCATGGCCTTCTGTTGCTCGTCAAAGAAGTCGCGCGCGCCGGACACGCTGTCCTGGCGCGGGTAGACGCCCATCTCATTGAGGCGGGTGCTGACCTCGGGCGAGGCGGTGATGCGGTTGACGTCGGCGTTGATGCGGTCGATCACCGCCTGCGGCGTGCCGGCCGGCACGATGATCTGGAACCAGCCGATGGCTTCGTAGCCCGGGTAGGTTTCCGCGACCGCGGGCACGTCGATGCCGGGCAGGCGCTTGCCAGAGGTCACGCCGATGGCGCGAAGGCGGCCCGACTTGACGTGCTGCAGCAGCCCGGGCACGCCGTCGATGGTCAGCATCGCGTCGCCGGCGATCACCGCGGTCACGGCCTCGGGCGGAGCGCGAAACGGCACGGTGAACAGGCCCATCGCGCCGGCCTTGCTGACCATTTCGCCGGCCAGGTGCGGCAGCGAGTTGAGCTGCGGTGCAGCGAAGTTGACCTTACCCGGATTGGCCTTGGCGTGCCTGGCCAGATCGGCGACCGACTGAATGTTGCTGCTCGCCGGCACGGCCAGCATCAGCGGGCTGATGCCCACGGTGGCGACCGAACTGAGCTCGGTGTCGGGGTTGAACTGCGGGTTCTTGAACACCAGCGGTGTGATGGTGCCCATGGCGGCGGGCACGAAACCGATGGTGTAGCCGTCGGGGGCCGACTTGGCCAGTGCCGACATGCCGGGAATGCCACCCGCGCCGGGCTTGTTCTCGACCACGACGCCCTGGCCCCAGGCGGCGGCGAGCCTCTCGCCCAGGATCCGTGCGATCACGTCGGGCGCTGCGCCAGCGCCAGCCGGCACGATCATGCGCACGGGTTTTGTGGGCCAGCTCTGCGCCATGGCGCCGGTGCCGGCCAGGGCCAGCAGGGAGAGGGTGGCCCGCAGCAGGGCGCGCTTGGAACTCAGTGTCATGCGTGTCTCCGTCTTGTGTTTCTGGAACGGCCCCAGGTTCGGGGTGAGCGAACTCTAGGCAGAAGTGGGGATTCCAATAAGATGGCGGGATCTGCGAAGTGATGCGATTTGTGAATCGCCAAGCTTCAGGCCTTCCGACCATGAAACTCGAACAACTCCAGCACCTGATCGCCATCGTCGAACACGGCAGCCTGCGCGCGGCCGCGCGGCGGCTGGACATGCCGCAGCCCGCGCTGACGCGCAGCGTGCGGGCGCTGGAGCGTGAATTGGGGGTCAGCTTGTTTGCGCGCCAGACCACCGGCATGGTGCTGACGGCCGAAGGCGCGAGGTTTCACCGCCGGGCCTGCGCCATTGCCAATGAGGCGCGGCGAGCGGTCGAAGAGGTGCAGCAGCCGGGGCCGGACTACGAGGGAACGGTGGCGGTGGCGTTGTCCATCATGCCGCACCTGGGAATGCTGCCCGAGGCGCTGCCGGTGTTTCGCCGTACCTACCCCAGGGTCAAGCTCAGCATCACCGAGAGCCTGCTGCCGGCGGTGGAGAGCGCGCTGCGCGACGGCAGCATCGACTTCTACCTCGGCGCCGCCCCGCGGCTCAAGCCCGCGCCGGGCCTGGCGCTGCAGCATCTGTGTGACAACACGCGGGTGGTGGTCTGTCGCAAGGGGCATCCGCTGGCGCGCGTGCGCAGCCTCAAGGCCCTGGCCGGTGCCGAGTGGGCTGCCACCACCATCGACCACAACGCCGAGGAAGACCTGGCGCGCCTGTTCGGCGCCCATGGTCTGGCGGCGCCGCGCGTGATGCTGCGCGCGCATTCGGCGCTGTCGGTGCAGGTGGCGCTGGCGCAGACCGACCTGCTGGCCATGCTGCCGCGCCAGTGGACGAGCTTTGCCATGACGCGCGACGTGCTGGACGTGATTGCGGTGCGCGAGGTGCTGCCGGCGCCGGCCATCGTGCTGGTACGCCGTCCCGACCTGCCGCTGTCGCCGCCCTCGGAGTTTTTCTGCGACGTGCTGCTGCGTGGCCTGCCGCGCGACTGAGGGCGTCGGTCAGCGCTCCTGCGCGCCACAGACGCGGCGGACGAAGGCCGCCAGCGGCGCACCGACGGTGGTGTCGTCGCTGCCCAGCGAAGCCCCGGGGGTGAAGTGGTCGTGGCCGGCCCACCAGTGCAGTTCGGGCGAGAAGCCATGCGCCATCACGAGCCTCGCAAACAGCTCGCCGGCCTGCACCTTCATCTGCAGCAGGTCGCGCTCGGCAGCAGCGATCAGCAGCGGGAGCGGCGCCGTGTCCACCTGGTCGACGATGCTGGCCTTCGCCCACTTACCCTGGTCGTCGCCAAAGTAGGCGTTGTTGCGGATGTCGGGCGATGCGATGCCCAGTGCGTGGGGTGCCCGGGCTTCGAGGCCCGCGTTGTACGGACCGGAGAGCAGGGCCGCACCGGAGATGTGCCAGCCCTCCGGCTGAAACCGTTTCATCAGGGTGGCTGCAGCCACGTGCGCCGCGCCTGCCGACTCACCGACCAGCACGATCCTCGACGGATCACCGCCCCATGCGAAGGCCTGTTCGCGCACAAACCGCCAGGCCGCAGCCACGTCTTCCGGGCCGCAGGGCCAGCGGTGACCGGGCGCAAGGCGGTAGTTCGCCAGCACGGTCACGAAGCCCTCTCCCGCGCCCCAGGCGCCGACGTTGGCGCGGTCGCGCTTGTCGCCCCGGATGAAGCCTCCGCCGTGGAAGAACACCAGCAACGGAGCGCCTGAAGCATCGGGTGGCGCGTAAACGTCCAGGCGGTGCCGGGCATGAGGCCCGTAGTCGAGTTCGGTCAGCAAGGAGGCGGCATCCGGCATGGGTGTGACAGCGTGGGGAAGGTCCTGCACTGTAGTGGCCGGGCCCTCAGCACACCAGATGCCGCTTCAACCGCCGTGATGCGCCCAGCGAATCGCACCCTGCCTGCGCGGGCGCTCAGCGCGCCTTCAGAAATTCCCCCACTTCCAGCAAGATCAGCTCGTTGTCGTCGGCCTGGTTGGGGTCGCGGCTGCTGGAGAACGGGAGGTTGTTGTCGTTGCCCACCACGATGTGGTTCGCGTCGAACCGGTCCACGTTTTCGATGGTGAAGAAGGGGAAGGTCAGCACGCCGTTGTTCAGCGGCTTGCGGGCCAGTCGGTTCGGGTCGGCGATGGTCATCAGGTCGATGTGGCCGATCTTGCGCAGCGGGCCGTTCACGTTGGCCTCGCTCAGCTCCACCTTGTAGATCCGCTTGAATTTGGCCAGGTCGTGGAAGCAGTCGGTGCGCCGCTGGCCTTCGGGGCAGGCTTTGTCGGGCGTGCCTTCGCCGTTGTCGCGCTCGATGATGAGGCCCTCGGTCGGGCTGATCATGTTGAAGTCGCCGATGGCATGGTGGTTAGCTTCGAGCAGGTACTTCCAGTGGCGGCCGGTCCATTGCTCGGTCTTCACGTCGAACTCCAGCGCGCGCAGGAACTGTTTGCCATCCTGGGCTTCGGGCGCCTTGGTGGCCTCGTCCCACAGCGCGCCTTCGAGCAGGGCGTAGAGCTTGCTGCCATCGGGCGACGAGGCCAGGCCTTCATAGCCCTTGGAGCGGCGCGACTGGAACTTCAACTCGCCGTTGGGTGCGCCTGGGGTGACGACCGACGGGTGATCGGGCGACAGGATGGTCTTACCGTCCACCTTGGTTTCAATGACGGCTTGCACCCGGCCTTTCATGTCGGCTTTGATCAGGTAGGGGCCGAACTCGTCGCCGATCCAGAAGTGCCCGCCCGCGATCTGGAAACCCTCCAGATCGAAATCGGAGCCGGTCAGGTAGCGCTGTTTCGTGCCTTCGTGAACGATGCGGAACGGCACCTTCTTGTCGGGGTCGTGCAGGAACACGGTTTCCTGGCGCTGGAATTGCCCGCTCTTGAAGTCCACCGTGTAGCGGTTGAGGAACAGCATGAAGTCGGGCGAGTTGGCTTTGGAGCCTGCGCCGTTGTCGGTCAGCAGCCAGAAGCTGCCGTCGGCCATGCGTTTGATGCCCGAATGGCCTTGCACCGGCTGGCCCTGGAACGGCAGCGACACACCGGTGGGGCGACCGGCTGATTTGCCTTCGACGCTGCCGATTTTTTCAACCCGCTGGCCGGTGGTGAATTTGCCGCTGATGCGCAGGTCGGCCGGGGCGTTTTTGGGGGCAGCAATGAAGGTCTTCGCGGGCAGCACGGCGTGACCAGCCAGGGTGGCCGGGTAGGCGGTCTGGGCGTGGGCGGTGCAGGCAGCCAGGGCCAGGGCGGCGGTCGACAGATGGGGGAGGCGCAAGTTCATGGTGGGTTCTGGAAAGTGGACAACAACAGGAGCCTGGCAGCGTCCCGTGACGAAGCCGTGAACAGGCGTTGAAGAACGTGTGACGCACCGTTGAAACAAACCGAAATAAAGCGAGACCGCGCTGAGACCCAGCCAGCGGACCGTCCCGGCACCATCACGGTCATGTTCAACAGCTTCCTGAAAGGGGCAACCTCATGAAATCCTGGATCAAACGCAGTCTCATTGGCCTGACCGCCGCCACCGTCGTGCTCGGCGGCCTCACCGCTTGCGGCTCGCGTGGCGACCACGCCCGCGGCTGGAGCGACGAGCGCATCACCGAAATGCGCGGCAAGGCCATCGAGAAAATCAGCAGCAAGCTGGAACTCAACACCGACCAGAAAGCCAAGCTCGGCGTGCTGGCCGACGAGATGATCGCATCGCGCAGGGCTTTCAAGGGCAACGCCGCCGATCCGCGCGCCGACATGAAGGCGTTGATCGCCGGCGACAAGTTCGACCGCACCAAGGCCCAAGCCATGCTCGACCAGAAAACCCAGGTGGTGCAAGGCAACGGTCCCAGGATGCTGGCCGCCTTTGGCGACTTCTACGACAGCCTGACCCCGGCGCAGCAGCAGCAGGTGCGCGAGAAGATGGACCGGCGCGGTCACGGCTGGTGGGGTCGGGGTTGATTGGCTGAACGGCCAAGCGTCCATTCCCCGCAGAGGTCACCATGCTCCAAGGTCTGCAAGAACGCATGTCCACCGCCACGCTGGCCGTTGTCGCTGGCGTTGCCCTGGCATTGAACCTGGCCGCCACGGCCTGGCTCAATGCCAGCTACGCCGCCTCTGGCTTTCCGGTGCCGTACCACGTGGCCCAGCTGTCGTTTGATGCGCAGCAGATCAAAGGCTGGTACGCCTTCCTGATCGAGAAAGGCACCCTGGGCGTGTACTTGCAGACGCAGTTCATTGATTTCGCCTTCATCGCCACGGTGCTGGCGCTGCACGTTTCGGTGCTCTGGCTGGTGTCCCGGCTGTTTGCGCCGGGAACCGGTGGCCGTCGGTGGATGCTGGGTGTGGCGGCGGGCCTGTGGCAGCGTTGGACGGACCGGTCACCGGCTCCCAGCCCTGTGCGCTGAAGGAGAACACCATGCACATACCCGATGCGAGTGTCCATGCCATCGTGCAACAGGTTCGGTCTGTGGCGCCAACGCTGCTGTCGACCACCCATGATCCGCACGCCGACCTGCTGACGCTGATCTGGGGACCCCAGTTTGACCGTCAGCATGCCATGCACCTGTGGGCACGCTTGTCGCAGCGCCAGCCGGCCCAGGCCATGCCCTTGCTGACCGTGTTGCTGCACGTCGGCGAAGGTTTTGACCGCTTGGAACGCAGGTCACAGCAGCGGTTGCGCCGCCTGATCCTGCGCCACCGCGCCCAGGGCGCGACGGTCCATTGAGCTCACCTGCCAGAATCCGTCCATGCACCGCATCCTGCTGATCGACGACGACGAACAACTCGGGCCGCCGCTGGCGACCTATTTCCAGCGCTTCGAGCTGCAGCTGTTGCACGCCACCCGCCCGAGCGAGGGGCTGGAGCGGCTGCGCAGCGGTGGCTTCGACGCTGCCATCCTCGACGTGATGCTGCCCGAGATGGACGGGTTCGAGCTGTGCCGCACCATCCGCAAAGACAGCGACATTCCCATCATCATGCTCACCGCGCGTGGCGAAGTGATGGACCGCATCGTCGGCCTCGAACTCGGTGCCGACGACTACCTCCCCAAGCCCTTTGAGCCGCGCGAGCTGGTGGCGCGCATCCAGACCGTGCTGCGTCGCTTGAAGCCCAATGGCAACGGACACACGTCCGCCATGAGTGCCGCGCCCACGCTGCGCTTCGAAGGTCTGGAGATCGACACCGCACGCCGCAGCGTGACCCGCCAGGGGGCAGACGTCGAACTCACTGGCACCGAGTACGAGCTGCTGCTCTTGCTGGCTCGCGAGCCCGGCAAGGTGTTCAGCCGAGATGACATTCTGAACCATTTGCGTGGCCACGAAGCCGACCTCTATACCCGCGCGGTCGACATTGTCGTCAGCCGTTTGCGCAAGAAGCTGGAACCGCTGGACTGCATCAAAACCCTGCGCAACGCCGGTTACTCATTGGCGTTGCGGCGAGGGGCGGAATGAGCGGCGACAAAGTCTCGGCCTGGAAGCGCGCCAAGCACCGGGTCGCGCATTCGATCAAGCTGCGCATGGTGCTGGTGTTCCTGTTGCTGGCAGCCGCGCTCTCATTTGTGTTTTTCACGGGCGCGCAGAAGGCATTCACCATGGGGTGGCGCGATGCGGCGCGCCCGATCCTGATGGACTATGTAGACCGGCTGGCCGCTGAGGTGACGGGTGGCTCGAGCGTGCCTGACATTGAACGCGCGCGGACCATCACCCAACGCTTGCCGCTGACCGTTCGCATCGAAGGACCACAGGTCAACTGGGTTTCGCATCCCGACCAGGGGCCGCCCGATTGGGCACGGGCGCGCGACGCCGAAAGCTCGGAGGGTGCGCACGACAACTGGGGCGGCGGCAAAGACTGGCCGCGCATCCTCAGGCGTCAGACCGCCGATGGCCACACCATCGAATTCGGTATCAACGACGAGGCCTTCGAGCGCAGGCCCCGACTGATCGGTTATGCGCTGACCGCGCTCTTGGTGCTGACGCTGCTGGCCTGGCTGTATGTGCGGCGTCTGCTCAAGCCGCTGGACGCCATCGGGGAAGGCGCGCGGCGATTCGGCGCCGGCGACTTCAGCCAACCGATTCCCGAACGCTGTCTGCATGGCCCTGACGAACTGGGCGAACTGGCCTCCACCATCAACACCATGGGCCGCGACATCCACCAGATGCTCGAAGCCAAGCGCGCGCTGTTGCTGGCCATCAGCCACGAGCTGCGCAGTCCGCTCACCCGCGCCCGGCTCAACACCGAGTTGCTGCCCGAAGGCCCTGATGTGAACCCGCAGCGCGAGGCCTTGTTGCGCGACCTCCAGGAAATGGCCAGCCTCATCAGCGACCTGCTGGAAAGCGAGCGTTTGTCGGCGAAACACGCTGCGCTGCAGCGCGAACCGGTGGCGCTGGCCGCGCTGGCCCGGGAGGTCGTGGCCGAAGTGCTGGCGCGCCAGCCTGAGCGATCGGACGCACGAACCGAGATCACCTTGCTCGCCGATCCCGATCTGCCCGTCTTGGCGCTGGACCCGACCCGCATCCGCCTGCTGCTGCGCAACCTGCTGGACAACGCCCTGCGCCACAGCACGGGCGCCGCGTCGCCACCCGAGCTGCACCTGCGCGCCCATGGCCAGGGGGTGGCCATCGAAGTGCGTGACTTCGGACCCGGTGTTGCCGATGACCAGATACCGCA